>JAQCNG010000121.1 GCA_028275145.1 Halovenus sp.
GACACAATGCCGGAGATATCCATCAGCGAGGAACAACACGAACGACTCGAGGAGGTCCGGCAAGCGGTCGAGGATGCCTACGTCGAGAACTACGGCTACATCCCCATCGAGGACGCCGTCCAGTACCTGCTCGACACCTACACACCCCCGGGGGAGCGGAGGCCGGTTGACAACTACGAGCAACTCGCCACAGCGGAGTACCCCCAGCTTCAGGCAGTCGCCAGCGGGGTGCCGGAGGTGCCTGGCAGTGGTATCGATGCCGACGAGATGCGCGGCAGACTGCTCGCCGAACTGGGTGTGGAGACGTTTGCGGCCGAACTCGAGGCGGTGACGGACACGGAGTCGCCCGGCGACGAACCGGGGGCAGCCCCCGCGTCCGCCCCTACAGCGGGCGAGGACCCGGACAGCCACGGGGCCGGCGAAGACACGCCGGAGGCGACAGACGACACTGACGGGCCGGACAGCGACCAGTCGCCCGGCAGAACGGCCGCCGGTGGCGGGTCGTCGGGGGTGACTGCCGGCGGGGACGACGACGAAACCGGACCTGGGGACACCTCGTCCCGCGGCGGTGGCGTCTCGGTGGACACGTCGGGTGGGGGCGACCCGCTCGCGGCGGTCAACCGGATGCTCGACGAGCACGACGACAAGTGGCGCGAGAGCGGCGGCGACGAGCCGTACGAGGTCGACCTGCCGGACGGACGAACCGACTCGGTCCGGACAAAAGACGATGTGCGACAGTTGCTGTTCCGTCACTACTGATACTGTCGGCTGTAAGCACATGGCATACTTCGGCACCCCGGGGTGCCGAATCACTCCACGACGTTACAGCCGACAGTATGAGCAGTCTCCGACACGGGGGTTCAGCCGAGTGGGGTCGCCGACCGGCGGACAACCGAACCCCCGGTTCGGACACAGTTTCGCGCGAGAAACCGGTCGACGGTGCTGCCGGCCCCCGACTCGCCGGCGTTTATCCGCTCTGTTGACTCGCACCACAGAGGCTAAACCCGACTCACCCCAACATTGACCCGATGACCGACTGGACAGAGAAGTACCGCCCGTCGTCACTCTCGGAACTGCGGGGTAACAACACGGCCCGCGACGAGTTGCGCGAGTGGGCGGACACCTGGGAGGACCACCGTGAGGCAGTCGTGTTGCACGGGCCGCCGGGCGTGGGCAAAACCTCGGCCGCACACGCGCTCGCCGCCGACAGGGGCTGGCCGAAAACCGAGTTGAACGCCTCGGACTCGCGGAAAAAGGCCGTCATCGAGCGGGTCGCGGGGGAGGCCGCCCGGAGCGGCACGCTGACCGCCGGCGGGTCGGGCCGGCGACTCCTCATCATGGACGAGGCCGACAACATCCACGGGAACGTCGACCGGGGCGGCGCGCGCGCGACGACCGCTCTCGTGAAGGATGCCGACCAGCCAGTCGTGCTCCTGGCCAACGACTTCTACGACATGTCGAAGGGACTGCGCAGCGCCTGCCAGGATATCGAGTTTCGCTCTGTCTCCAAGCGCTCTATCCTGCCCGTGCTCCGTGACCTCTGTCGACGGGAGGAGATCGAGTACGAGAGCGAGGCGCTGGAGGCGATCGCCGAACAGAACAGCGGCGATTTACGGGGTGCAGTAAACGACCTCCAGGCGCTCGCGGAGGGTCGTGACCGACTGACCGCCGACGACGTGGTCACCAGCGAGCGCGACCAGACCGAGGGTATCTTCGACTTTCTCGACAAGGTGCTAAAGGAGGCCGGCCCCCAGGAGGCGCTGCGCGCTAGCTACGACGTCGACGAGACGCCGGACGACCTCATCAACTGGGTCGAGGACAACGTGCCAAAGGACTACGAGGGCGCGGAACTGGCCTCGGCGTACGATTTCCTCGCGAACGCGGACCGCTGGCTTGGTCGCGTGCGCGCGACACAGAACTACAGTTACTGGCGCTACGCGGGCGACAACATGACCGCCGGTGTCGCGGCCGCACGCGGCCGGGAGAAGGGTGGCTGGACCCGGTACGGGCCGCCGAGTTACTGGTCGAAACTCGGCCGCTCCCGGGGGACCCGCGAGACCCGTGACTACATCGCACGCCAGATTGCCGAGACCGGCGGCGTCAGCACGGGCACCGCCCGCCGCGAGGTCATGCCGTTTCTCGCCGAGATGACCCACCACTGCAAGAACCGGGAACTGACCGTGCAGATGGCCGCCCGCTACGACCTCGACGAGCAACAGGTCTCGTTTGTCACCGGCAGCGGCGAGACGACGAACAAGGTCCAGTCCATCGTCGAGGACGCACAGGAACTGCGCGAACAGCAAGCCGCGGACGCCTCGCAGGGGGCCTTCGAGGG
>JAQCNG010000125.1 GCA_028275145.1 Halovenus sp.
AGTGTGAACCAGACTGCGAGCGACCCGCCCGCGAGAATCGTCTCCAGCGGTCGCCTCGCCCTGCCGGCGCTGAGATGTCGACCGGCGAGCACGTAGCCGCCGACACACAGCACCAGCACCGGCACGAGCGCGTGAATCGCCGGTCCGAGACCGAAGACGTTCGACTCGAACGTTCCGTACGTATCTCCTTTCGTCACGAACAGCACCTCGTTGCCGATTGTCCCGCCGACCCCCTCGACGTAGACCCAGATTCCGATATCGAGTGTCCCCTCGTTCAGGTCGCCGCTGAAGTCGAACCACCACAGCGGGATGACCGTCAGAAAGAGCCCCACGAGCCACGTGCTGACGCCGATGATGAGCGACTCGGGCCACACGACCACCTGCTGGACCTGCCTGACGCGCGCACCGATGCCGTTGTCGCGCCCGCCGTCGGTCCGTTGCTCCGGCCGGGCGTCGGCGCCCCCGCGATGCGAACCCGACCCCCCGCGCCGGGCCGCGGACTCGTGGTGCTTCCCCGGACCCGGCGTTTCCTCGCCGGCCCCTGCACTCCGGTCTCCGGCGTCCGGTGGTCGCTCTGTCATACACGTGTCGTCGGGCATCCCTACTAAAACAATTTCGGCTGTCGACCCGCCGCCCGTGTCCGGGCGGGGTCACCTGACCCCATCCCCATCGTCGTCCGTCCCGCCGTCGGCCATCCCGGGCACGGGCTCTGGGTGGTCCCCGAGTCGCCGCTGTGGGAACGGCATCCCGATGCCCTCCTCCTCGAAGCGGTGTTTGACCGCGTAGATGACCGACTCGGTCGCACGCCGGGCGGTTCTGGGGTTCGGTGTCTCGATCCAGTACAGGAGTTCGAGGACAATCGCCGAGTCGCCAAACGACTTGGTGGTGGTCTCGGGCGGCGGGCCGTCGATAACCTCCTCGACGCTCTCGACGGCCTCGAGTGCGACCTGCTCGGCGTACTCGGGGTCGCTGTCGTAGTCGATACCCACCTCCGTGTGCAGGCGGAGGATGTTCTGGTGACTCATGTTCCGGATCGGCTGCTCGCTGACGATATCGTTTGGGATGGCGACGAGTTTGCCGTCGAACTCCCGGATCTCGGTGTACATGACGGTGATATGTGTGACCGTCCCCTCGTTGTCACCGAGTTCGACCCAGTCACCGACGGTAAAGGGCTGGCTGACCATCAGGACAATCCCCGCGAATATCGAGCCGAGGGTCTGCCGTGCCGCGAGACCGAGCACGATACCGAGCACCCCGGCACCGACGAGCAGCCCCGAGAGATCGAGCCCCCAGAGCGTGAGCAACCCCGAGACGACCACCAGTAGGATGGCGATGTTCCCGAACCGGACCATTATCTCGGTCTGGTGTTCGGTGAGCTGGTCGCTCTCGTCGCCGAGGTCACGGACGGTGTCGCTCAGCGTATCGGCGCCCATGTACCCCACCAGCAGTATGACGAACGTCAGCAGCACCTGCCCGGCCGAGGGGAGCGACCCGACCAGAATCACGACGAGTGTGACCGCGAGGTCGACCTCGCCCCAGGTCACCAGCAGCGCCACACTGGCGGCGACGAGCACGACTGTCTGCAGCAGTCGGGCGGTGAGAACGGCAATCGTCGTCGGAATGTAGCTGTTGACCAGGTCGACGGCATCGATGATACCACCGGGGAGTATCTCCTGTCGGCTCAGCCGACTGGTGGCTCGTGCGAGCAGTGGCACAGCCACGAACCCGACGAGAAGCGTCACGACGACGATAATCGCGGTGGTCGCGAGTCGACCCTCAGTGGTCGTCACCTCCCGGACGAACTGCTCGAACGCGTCGAACTGGTCCGGAACCTGTGCGAGACCCCGAGAGTCCATACCGTCCAATTGACCTGGCCTCTCTTGACGGTTATCCTCCGCCGCGGGGAGACGCTGGGGCGACTGTGCCGGCGGCGGCCGACCCGCGAAACCGACCGTGACTGTGGCCGGTGCGAACAGCCGGATTTATAATCGTAACCGTCAGAGTTGTCGCATGGACACGAGTGAGTCGGACTCTTACACGAGGCGAGGCCTCCTCCGGGCCGGTGCGGGGGCGGCGACGGTGGCGGCGGTGACCACCGGCACCGCGAGCGCACAGGGGGAGGTCTACGGCGACCACTTCTCCAACACCGGTAATTTCGACGGGACCACGGCCGATGCAACGGGTCAGGACGAGGTTCTCGTACAGGTCGGTGCGGGCGGTAACGGTGCCAACCAGGCGTTCGGCCCGCCGGCGGTGGCAATCGACCCCGGAACGACCGTCGTCTGGGAGTGGACGGGACAGGGGGGCCCACACAACGTCGTCCACTGGACAGATGCCGACCCGGAGAGAGACACAGAGCTGTTCAACAGCCAGGGCGCGGGACACGAGGGTGTGGCGGTTCCCGACGCGGGCACCACCTTCGAGTGGACCTTCGAGGAGGCCGGTTCGTTTTACCCGTACGTCTGCACGCCACACCGGGCACTGGGGATGAAAGGGGCCATCGTGGTCGGCGCGGACAACGCACAGACCGAACTCGTGGAGTACGCGCTCGGTTCCGGACGGATGGAGACTGCCCCCGTCTGGGGCGGTGCGTTCGCGTTCGGTCTCGTCTCGATTGTCGGTGTCGCTGCCTACCGGGCGCTCGTCGACGGCGAGGAGTAGCCACCCCCGTGTAGCGCCTGCGCACCGCGTCGGCCTCAGGTGCGCGTGTCGAGATGGTCACGGATGGCGTCGGAGACACCGGTGAGATACACCGTCCCCCACAGCGCAACGGCGATACCGCCCAGCGCGTTGAACACGAGATCGAGCAGCGTGTCGTCGAGTCCGTGCTGTGTGAACCCGGTCGATTCGAGGCCGGCCATCTCGCTGCCGACCGCGATGCTGAACTCGATCACCTCCCAGATAACGCCAAATGCGACGACAAACACCACGAGGAACACGAACATGAACCGACGCGGGATGTGGATACCGTCGGAGTGTTCGTCGAGTGCTCTGACAGTGGCGTACCCGACACCCGTGACGACCGACGCCGACAGCGCGTGTGTCACGTGGTCGTAGTACGGAACCCCAGCGTACAGCGACGTGCCGGTGCCCGGAATCCCGGCGACACCGACAGTGTGGAGAAACGCCGCGGTGGTTATCCACAGGCTGAGTCCCGCGTCCATCGGCAGTTCGAGGTCGCGCTCGAGCACTCCCGGGAGAAACGTCGCGGCGAGACCCGCACCGGTTGTGACCAGCAGGTTCGCCGACTGTCGCTCCACGGCCACGAACAGCAGGCCAAACAGCGCTAACTGCATCCCGCGGGCGAGTTGCCGCTGTCGGGGTTCGGAGATCCCGATGCGGTTCCGGAGTCTCACCGCTCGACCACCTCGTCTGGCAGGTGCTGTCTCCGCCGCCGCCGGAAGTACCCCTCGAAGACCACACCGGCACCCACTCCCGCGAGCGCCGAGTAGACGAACTCGAGCATCAACTCGTCGTGGATGGTCTCGTCGGTCGCTCCCGACACGAGCAGCGTGTCCGTCCCGAGCGTGAGATCCAGCGTCCACCGCACCAGCGCCCAGACGCCTGCCGTTGCCAGCGTCGCGAAGATGACGAACGTGATGGCAAAGCCAACCGTCATCCGGACAGTGCTAAACAGGTTCAACTCGACCGCGACGACGAGCGCGAGCGCGGCGACGGAGACGTACACCAGGAACTCACTCGCCGGGTCGAACGTGGCGAACGCCCGTCCGACCACCGGCAGGGTAGCCAGCGCGATGACCTCCCAGGGCAACATCACGGAGAGGTCCCGGAACGCGGCGGGGACGAGCAGACACAGTGCCAGCATGCCGGCGACGAAGATACCCCACTGGATGTCATCGCCGACGAAACTCTCGACTGTAACGAGCCCCAGAACGACCACGAACAGCCAGCCCACCAGCGCGTTCGTGCGCCGGTCGGCAAGCAGTTCCTCCACGGGGCGAGAGACCATACATCACAGAAGGGCCACGAGAGATAAAACCTCGGTGGTCACCCGACAGCCAGGTACGCGAGGAGGTACGCCAGAAAGGCGACGGTGACCGTCGCCAGTCCGGTCACGAGCACCCTCTCGCGGGCCTGCACCGAGTCCAGGTCGGTCGCCGGCAGACCGACCAGTGCCACCACCGCGCCCAGAACGAGCACACCGAACACGAACTGGTAGGAGGCCGCCAGGGTCGGCAACGGCAGGAGAACAACCGCGCCCGCGTAACTCGTACCGAGCGCGGCCCGTGGCCGGAGCAACCGCCGGAGCGACCGACCGCGCAGGCGTGCGTAGACGACCACGGCGAGCCAGACGGTGGTCACCTCCAGTGCGAAGGCCCCGAGCAGGTGCAGTGTCGGGTCGCCGGACAGCAGCACCCGCTCGGGTAACAGGCCGGCGCCGAACGGGAACAGCAGTGTCGGCGACGTGCCGGTGAACACGTCGCCGAACGGGTGGCTCGCGAGACCCACGAACGCGGCGACTGTGACCCCCTGGGGTGTCAGCCCGAGTCGCCGACCACCGCCGGCCACGGCGACGCCCGCCAGCAGAAAGCCCGCCATCACGCCCGCCTCCAGCCCCCCGAGTCGTTCGCCGGTCACCACCAGCAGTGTCGCCAGTCCGACCACGGCGACGGGACGCCCCCGCCGGTCGGTGACCAGTCCGAACAGTACCGCCGCGACCCCGCCCAGGAGAAACGAGTGTGTCAGCCCCCGGTGGACGAGGTTGCCCGTCTCCCAGAACACATCTGGTAGTTCGCCCGGGTCGAACCCCCCGTCGGCGAACAGTCCGACGACGGCGTAGCCGATATCGACGTCGGGAACGAGGCCGAACGCACCGGCGACGACACCAAAGAGGAGCGCCCGCTCGCGCCCGACGCCGAGTGCCGCCGTTGCTCCGGCCGCCAGCGCGAACGCAAGCGCCGCGTGTCCGACCATCATCTTCTCACAGATAGGGGCCGGCAGCGGTTAAGAGGTTCGCGCGGCCTGCTGACACGCACCAGTCACCCCGAAAGGCGTCTCACAGCGTCGAGGGGTCGTGCCCACTCACCCGGCGAGGGCGTACAGACCGACTCCGAGACCGGCAACCACGGCGACGTGGGCGTACGTGAGCCGTGTCGGACTGTCGGCGGCCAGCAGTGCCAGTCCGACACCGATTGCGACGGTCGGAGCTGTTCCTGTGTGGACGCGCGTAACGCTTGCCTTCCGCGGCGTCACCGGGCGGTCGGTTTTGGACCGCCCTCGACGGCTTTCTTTACTTGGAGGGCGGCGCTGGCCGCGAGCCCCACCGCGACGTCCTCACACTCGTCCTCGTCGATTGCGATACCGCCGTCGAGCGGGCAAGTCGCGCTGACGGGAGCGCCGACCGGTGGCTGGACGGCAACCGTCGCGAGGGGACCGCTGGCGTCGGACCGGAGCTCCGACCCGACGACGAACTCGCCGGGCAGTAGCTCCCGGGTGCGGGCGGCGACACTGGAGAGGTCACGGCGGAGATGTTTTCGCTGTTCGGTCGTCAACTCCGGCGACGACGACCCGTCTCGAACAGAAGAGTTCCCGTACATTTCTCGTATGATAGCCGCGCTGGATACAAAAAGCTCCCGGCCGGGTCCGTGACTGCGCGCCCGGTAGTGCTGGCACCTCGCGCCGGTCACCCCCTCCGGTGCCGGCGACCCGCGCTGGTGGGCTCTCCGGGACGAAGCTCCGGGGCCAGGCCCCGGAGCAGTTCACGGGGCTGGCTCCGCTGTCTGTCCGAGGTCACCACCCGCCACGAGCGCGTCCGCGCCGTCGAGCTGGAGCACGTCGATGAGCTCCGCCGCCGGGCCGTTCACGCGCACCGCCCCGGATGTCGGCAGCATCTGGACGACGGAACCACCGGTTTCGGCCTCGATGGCGTCGCTGAGGCTCTCGAGAATCGGCTCAACCAGCGCTGTGAGCTGCTGGTCGAACTCCGCCTCGTCGATTTCGCCCTGCCGGAGCTGCACCTGGAGCTGTCGGAGTGACTGCTGTTCCTGTGCCCCGAGCGTCGCGACGACCCCCACCTGTTGCTCATCTCCGTCCGGGCCGCTGCTCCCGTCGTCATCACCGTTGTCTCCACCCGTGTCGTCCACACTCCCGTTGTCGGGACCGTTGCTCTGGTTCTGGCTCCCGAGTCCGGCACAGCCAGCGAGTAGGGCAGTACCCCCGGCGGTTGCGCTCTGGAGGAACCGGCGGCGTCGTGTGAGAGAACCCTCGGACATGTGGAGATGAGACGGTGCACGCGAAAAAGACTTCACATCGAGTGGCCCGCGGTGTGACCGGTTACGGGAAATTCGAGGCGAAAGCCTCGCCCTTCAGGGCGGGGATGAACCCCCGGGCGTGCCGAGCCAGAGTGTGAGACAGCCAACCGACCCACCGGCTTTCCGGAACTCGCCGGTGTCGACGCCGACCACCTCGTAGCCAGCCCTCTCGAGTCGCTGTGTGGCCCCGGGAGCGCCGGTGGCGGTAATCACGGTGTCGTCTATCACTCCGCCGTTGACCGCAAAACTGTCGAGTGACTCGTCGGCCGGTGCCTCGACCAGCGTCTCGAAGACGGCGTCGAGCCTCTCCAGTGCCGATGCCGCGAACGCGTCGGGCTGGACGAGCGCGGCCGTCTCCGAGAGGGGCAACAGACACAGGTCCAGATGGAAGTACCGCTCGTCGGTTAGTTCGAGCGGCACCACCGTGGCGTCGAGGCGGTCGGCGAGTTCGTCGTATGCGGCCCGCTCCGTCCGGATGCCGTGCCCACCCCAGAGGAGTCGTCGACCGGGATGCCAGATGGCGTCGCCCGCCCCCTCGAACCGGGCGGTCGGTGCAGGCTCGACGGTATAGCCCTGCTCCCGTGCCCACGCCCGGAAGTAGTCGGGTTCGCTCTCCCGCTCGGCCGACGCCATTCGCGCCAGCACGACCCCTTCCCCGCCCGCAGTCGGCAGAGCGTGGTTCGCGACGAACACCATGTCGGGGTGGGCCTCCGGGGGAGCAACGTCCGCGCCGTTGCCGACAGACTCCCAGACAGTTGCCGGGTCCAGCACGTGCACGTCCGCGCGAGTGCGCTCGTGGACGGCCCGCAACTGGTCCCACTGGCGGCGTGCCTGCGCTGTATCGATTTCGCCACCCATGTGAGGGTTGATACTGTACGACAGGTCGAAAAACTCCGGGTCGACCATGGCGACCGTCGTGTGTCCCCGACGCGACGGGAGGTCGGTGACCGACAGCGCCCGCAGTTCGTCCGGCGTGTCCAGCACACCGCGGCGTTCCTGCATAGCAAACCAATCGAGAGAGCGGATATTATTCCTTTCGGGGTCACGACACCGGCGGCCGCTCTGGTCCATGTCGACGACCGACGAAACTGATACGCTCGTTCGTGAGTCTTTACCGCCATGGTGAAACAAGTTGTGTGTATCACGCCCTGACAGACCTATCTGTGACGTGGCCACGAAAATAATCACGAACGACCGTATGACACGAACTCGGGCGCGCCGCTGGTGGCGTTTCCCACCCGCGTGGCGATGTGGTCTCCGCGTGCTCTCTCCAGTCAGTGTTCGGAGGCTCTCTCGCCAGTCAGCGGGGGGCCGGCGCGGGCGACCCGCCGAAGCGCCCAAACCCAAGCGCGACGTACACAGACCAAATGAACGACGTTGCCGGCATCTACGCACGCGAATCGGGCTATCTCGACAGCTACGTCCAGATTGCACTCGCGCAGGGACGGGTCATCTCGGTCTCTTTTCCCACCGAACCGGAGCCGGAGGCCGGCAGCGAGCACGCCCTGCTCGACCGTGTCGAGGCGTATCTGGGCGGCGAACGCGACACCTTCGAGGACGTACAGGTCGCGCTGACGGTGCCGACTGACCAGCGGGCGGTGCTCGACGCTGTCGGGTCGATTCCCTACGGCGAGACCGCGACTGTCGAGCAACTCGCGCGGATGACCCCCGGCCGCGACCCAGACGAGAGCGCCCCCACGATACGCGAGGCAGTCACCGTCAACCCTGCACCGGTTCTCATCCCGACCCACCGCGTGCGCGACGTGGCCGGGAGCGAACCCGCCAACATCGCGGAGAAACTCCGCGCTGTCGAGGGGCTGTGAGGGCTGGCGAGGCCACGACGGCAGGCCTGCTCACCCACTCACCACGACCAGTTCGGGGTTGTCCCGCTCGTCGCGGAGGTCCTCGCCCGGGGGTGGAATCACATCGATTTCGAGCGTGCCGCGGCTCTGGCCTTCGCGGAACTCGAGCGCCGCGTGCCCGTCTGCCCCGGGGTCGGGGGAGTCGATTGCCAGGGTCGCCTCGTTTGACTCCGGCCCGGTCTGGAGGTCGATTGGCCCGTTCGCCAGCGGGAGCGACCCCCCGGTGACGAGCAGGTGCGCGTCCTCGACGGACTGGCCGCTCTCGGTGACAACCGCGAGCGTCACCGACTCGTTGCTCCCCGACGCCAGCACGACGAGTCCGTTGCCGACCTCGACGGTCACCTCGGTCGTGCCGAACCCGTCGAACTCCGCGAGCATCCCCATCATGATGCCGAGCGCGGCGACGCCGACGGTGACGGCGACGACGAGCCGTACCGGCAACCCCTCGATTGCGCGCTCGTCGCTCCACAACTGCTCCATACGCCGGATGGTCGCGCTCTCGGTCTTAAACGTTCGGGGTGAACCGGTCCGGTCGACCGGGAGAACCAGCGAGTGTGGCGCTCAGTCGAGCAGGTCGGCGACGTGGTCGACGACCTCCTCTGGAGTGTCGCCGACCGGCACACCCGCGGACTCGAGCGCGTCGATCTTCGACTGTGCGGTGCCGGTGCCCGACCCGGAGACGATGGCACCTGCGTGGCCCATGCGCTTGCCCGGCGGTGCGGTCCGACCGGCGATGAACCCCGCCACCGGCGTCTCCAGATGCTCGTCGATGTAGGCGGCGGCCGCCTCCTCGTCCTCGCCGCCGATCTCCCCGCAGAGCACGACCGCGTCGGTCGCCGGGTCGTCCTCGAACAGTCCGAGCGCGTCGGTGAAGTCGGTCCCGATGATGGGGTCCCCGCCGATGCCGATTGCGGTCGACTGGCCGAGTCCGCGGCTGGTGAGACTATCGACAATCTGGTAGGTCAGCGTGCCGGACCGCGAGATGAGACCCACCGACCCCGACTCGAAGATGTTGCCCGGCAGGATGCCGAGTTTCGCCTCACCGGGCGTGATGACGCCGGGGCAGTTCGGCCCGACCAGGCGGGTGTCGGTCTCCTCGAGCATCCGGTAGACACGACTCGTATCCTGGGCAGGGATACCCTCCGTGATGGCGACGACAACGTCTACGCCCGCGTCGAGTGCCTCGAACAGCGCGTCCGCGGCAAAAGCCGGCGGGACGAACACCACAGAGGCGTCGGCGTCCTCCTCGCGGACCGCGCCCGAGACGGTGTCGTACACCGGGACGCCTGCGACTTGCTTGCCGCCCTTTCCGGGCACCGCCCCGGCGACGACGTTCGTCCCGTACGCCAGCATCTGCTCGGTGTGGAACCGGCCCTCGCCGCCGGTAATCCCCTGTACGACGACGCGGCTGTCCTCGTCGACGAGGACGCTCATCCGTCCACCCCCTCGGCGGCCGTGACGGCGGCCTGGACGGCGGCCTCCAGGGTCTCCTCGACCCGCACCCGGTCGGTATCGAGAATCTCCATCCCCGCCCGGGCTTTCGTGCCGGCAAGCCGGACGACGACCGGTTTCGGAATCGCGTCGAACTGGTCGAGCGCCTCGTTGATGCCCGTGGCCACCTCGTCACCCCGGGTGATGCCCCCGAAGATGTTGAACACCACGGCGTCGGCGTTCTCGTCGGCAAAGACCATCTCCAGGGCGTTTGCGACCCGCTGGGCCCTCGCACCGCCGCCGATGTCGAGGAAGTTCGCCGGCCGACCGCCGTAGTGGTCGACCAGGTCGAGTGTCGTCATCACCAGTCCCGCGCCGTTGCCGATGATGCCGACGTTGCCCTCCAGGCGGACGTAGTCGAAGCCGTACTCGTGTGCCTTTGCCTCGAGTTCGTCACCGGCGGTTTCCTCCTCCATCTCCGCGAGGTCGGGTTGGCGAAAGAGCGCGTCGTCGTCGACGTTGAACACCGCGTCGGCGGCGACAACCTCGTTGTCGTCGGTGACCATCAGCGGATTTATCTCGGCGTCCGCCCCGTCGCGCTCCGTCCAGAGTTCGTACAGCGTCGTCAGCACCGAGGCGACGTCGCCGGCCACCGCGCGGTCGATGCCGGCCTCGTGGACCACCTTTCGTGCCTGGTAGTCGAACATACCGAAGGCCGGGTCGACGTGTTCGCGGGCGATGGCGTCGGGCTCCTCCGCGGCGACCTCCTCGATGTTGACGCCGCCGCGGGTCGAGACCATCGCCACCGGGCGACCGACGCCGCGGTCCATCGTCACCCCGACGTACAGTTCGTTCACGAAATCGACGGCGTCCTCGACGAGCACGCGGTCGACGCTGTACCCTTTTAGTTCCATCCCGAGGACCCGGTCTGCGACCGCGCGGGCCTCGTCGGCGTCCGCGGCGAGTTCGATACCGCCGGCCTTGCCGCGCCCGCCGACCTGGACCTGCGCCTTTATTGCGACCGGGTAGCCGAGCTCCTCGGCCGCCGTGACCGCCTCGTCGACGGTCCGGGCCAGCGTCGCCGCGGGTGTCGGGATGCCTGCCTCCGCGAACACCTCCTTTGCCTGGTACTCGTGCAGTTTCATGTTGCTCTGGCCGCCCTTCGCCCGACGCTGGGTTAGTAGTGTCGAAAGGGTACGGCCGCCTGTGGCCCGCGTCTCAGGCCAGCACCAGCCCAACCGCAAGCAGGGCGTACAGTCCGGCCAGCGACACAATGTACACCCGTGCGAGGACGTTGAGCGTAAAGAGCAACCGGGAGTAGTCCTGGCGCATGAGTTCGACCTCGGCGCTGTCGGTTGTCAGCCCCGCCTCGGCGTCTGCCACCTCGTCTGCTGCCGTCTCAGCGAGTGCGCGTATCCGTTCGGGCGGGGTCTGGGGGTTGAACCGGTTCTCCGTGACGCTTGCGTGGGTGTCGGTGGTCAGGAGCAACACCTCGTCGAACCCGTCGAGTTGCTCCCGGGCGGCCATGAGCGCCCGAGGGCACTCATTCCGGTCTGCGGCCACGCAGGCGGTCCGCTGGCCGTCCACCTCCTCGACGAGCGCGTACAGCGAGATGCCATCGACGTCGATATCGACGGCGTCGCCGGCGCAGTACTCCGCCAGCGGTTGCTCGTCGAGCACCGAGAGAAACTCCCGGAGATACCCCCGGAGCGTCTCGACGTCGGGCGAGTCTCTGTGTATCTCCGTGCGACTGGTGTCTGCGACCCTGACGTGCTGGTCAACGACGAGTGTCCGCTCCGGGTCGATGACCTCGCCGAACACGTCGACATCGATGTCGGCGTACTCGTCTGACTTGACAAACACGACCCGGTTCTCCCCGTAGCGTCGCCCGTGGAACGTGGTTTCGCCGTAAGTCCGGGAGACCAGCCGCGAGGCCACACTGGTCGTCTCCGGGTCACCGACCGCTCCGAGCACCTGCTCGTGGACCTGCGGGTCCGGCGAGTCCGAGAGGTGTGTCGAGGGGACGTGCCAGAAAAAGCCCTGCTCGCTGTCGGGCCCATCCTCCCCGCTCTTGGGGGTGTGCCTGCCGCCGCTGCCGGCGCCGGGCCTGGCCGGGCCGTCTCCGAGCGCCCGTCCGGCCTGGCTGTCGGGCACGGCCTGGCCGACTCTGATGGCCTGTCTTGACTCGCCGCTGGCGCTGTCTGCTGTACGACCCTCGTCTGGGCTGTTGAGCGCGCCGAGCAGGTTGGGGGTGAGTTTGGCCCCACCGATTCGTTCGAGGACGCCGGGGTGGACCCAGGGGGCCGTGACTCGTGTCCGGCCGTCCGATGTCTCGACCGCGAACGTCTGCACCGGCACCTCCCGCGGTTTACCCATACCCAGGTGGAGCGGTTTGCGCTGGACCAGATGCGAGGTGATCTCGAAGGCTCTGACCTCCGAGACGTTCGACCGCATCAGCAACTCGGTGAACCCGGAGGCAGCGAGCAACCCGACTGTCACCACGACGAGAACCACAAGATACGGCCCGTGTGTCGACAGCGACGCCGAGAGCGGTGTCGTGGCAGTCAGACCGGCGAACAACAGCGCAGGCTGGACCGCGCTCGCGGGAATGTGTCGCCACGCTCCCGGGATGTCGTCAGAGACAACGAGCACCTGAAACGAGAACAGAAAGACGCTCCCGAGCGCGAACCAGAGCGGTGCGGGCGCGTCGTCGGTTGCCCCGCCGAGCACCGCGGCACCGGTGACGAGCACGCCCGCGATGCTCATGGAGACAAGCGCCAGAAAGTACCCCCAGTTGCGCGGGTACGACGGCACCAGCAGGTGGGTGGCCTCCCCACTGACCAGTGCGGCCACGGCAAACACAAGCACGAGCACGAGTGGCGTCGGTAGTTCCACGTCACTGAGCACCCCCAACTCCGTCGACAGCTTTGCCTCGGTGCCCACAGCGTCACCGAGCACCCCCAGCTCCGTCGACAGCCCCGCCTCGGTACCCACCGCGATCCCCTCGGCGGTCAGCAGGCCGGCGAGCACGCTCACCCCGAGAACGTAGCCGGCAACACGGCGCGCTCCCGGAATCGAGACGACGAACACCTCGAGGATGTCGAGATTGTATGCCACCACTCGCGCTATTTTGCGGCGAGGGTATAAAATCTGTATCTTCGTCCCGCCGGAGAACGGCCGGATAACAGTTTAGCCGCGGCTGGGGACACACCCGACGGCCGTGCCGCGGGTCCACACGCCGCGACCGCCCGGACGGCGTCACTCGACGAAGTCGATGTCCTCGTCGGTGCGGCGGGCGGCCCCGGAGTTGTCCTGGCCGTATATCTGCGGGCTCTCGACGCCCGTGACGACGATCATCGTCTCCATCTTGCCCTGGAACTTCTCGTTGACCGACGCACCCCAGATGATGCGGGCGTCGGGGTCGATGCGGTCGTAGATCTCCTCGACGACGCCCTCGGCCTCCTCGATACTCATGTCGGGGCCACCGACGACGTTGACCAGCGCGGAGTTCGCCCCGTCGAACTCGACGTCCAGCAGCGGTGACCGCAGCGCCGACCGGATGGACTCCTGGGCCTTCTCCTCGTCGTCGGACTCGCCGAGGCCGATCATCGCGACACCGCCGTTCTCCATGATGGTCCGGACGTCCGCGAAGTCCACGTTGACGAGTCCGGGCTTGGTGATGAGTTCGGTCATCCCCTTTACCGAGCGCATCAGCACGCGGTCGCAGATCTTGAACGCGTCCTGCAGGGGCATCGAGGGGGCATAATCCAGCAGGCGGTCGTTTGGCACGACGATGACCGTGTCCGACACCGACCGCAGGCGCTCGAGGCCGGCGTCGGCGTTTGCCCGCCGGCGTTCGCCCTCCGCGGTGAACGGGATGGTGACGATGGAGATTGTGAGCGCACCCTCGTCCTGTGCGACCTGTGCGACGATGGGGGCCGCGCCGGTGCCGGTCCCGCCGCCGAGTCCGGCGGTCACGAACACCATGTCCGACCCGCTGATGGACGCGCGGATGTCGTCGATGTTCTCCTGGGCGGCCTCCTCGCCGATTTTCGGGACCGACCCCGCGCCGCGGCCGCCGGTCCGCTCGCGCCCGATGAGTATCTTCGAGTCCGCCTCTACCTCGTCGGCGAGGTGCTGGGCGTCGGTGTTCGCCGCGACGAGTTTCGCGCCGTGGATCCCCTCCTCGGTCATCCGCGTCACGGTGTTCCCCCCGGCACCGCCACACCCGATGACCGTGATCTGTGTCTCGAGGTCCTCGACAACCGCGGCGAGTTGCTCGTCGCTCATCTGGCCCGAGGGACCGGACCTGCTCGCGCCGTTCGACTCCCTTGTTTCCGGACTCCCGTTGCCCTCGGCCTCCCCGCCGTCCTTCTCGGCCTCGTCGATGGCATCGTCGATGATGGAATCCATAATTTGTGACGTGTTTATACGGGGTCTCTTATATGTGTTCCCCATCGTCTGACGCCCGTCTGACGGCACTCTCCGCGTCCAGCCTGTTGTGGACCCCGACTGGTCAGGTCGTGTCGCCGTTGACAGCGTCGTCTGCCTCCGGGGCCTCGACACCCTCGACGAGTTCGGCCGACTCGGTTGCTTTCTCAGTGTTGACGTGCCAGCGCTCGACGTCGCTCTCGTAGTCGGCGAGACGGTTCGAAACCCGCGTCTTCAGGTCGTCGTCGTTGACGTTCACCTCGAAGACGTACCGGGCACTGTCGTCCCGGGAGACGCGCTGGATGTTGGCGCTGATGAGTTCGTTGTCGAAGTAGTACGGCGACACGCGGGTCATCACGCTCTGGTAGACGGTGTCCTCGACCGTTCGAATCGCTTTGCGTCCGGCGGAGTCGGCCGCACGGGCGACGTAGTCGATGCTCTCGCCCCACTTTCCGACGGCCTCGTCGGGGTCGTCGAGACTCTCGTAGGACTCCGCGAGTTTCTCCCCGGCGGTCTGGAGGTCCTCGTCGGGGCCTTTGCCCGCCTGTTCGCCCTTCCCCTCCTCGAGGTGGGCCTGCTCCGCGGTTTTCTCGTTGAGGTCCTCGTCGAGTCGTTCGTGACTCTTTGGCCGCCAGTCGTCGAACTCGGTGAGTGCGTCCTCGTCGATCTTCTGTTCCTCTGTGAGTTGTTTCAGGGCGTGGGTGATTCGCTCGCCGTGTTCGACCACGTCGACCCAGCCGCCGCGACACTTGAATCCGGAGACACTCTCTTCGATATCGGACATGAGGGTGAGGTTGCTACCCTGCGGTAAGAAACCGCCGGAAAAAACGTTGTCGCTGCTGTTATGTCGATGCCGGGCGCAGGTCTATCCATGACACTCGAACGCCAGGGGGACGCCCGGGTGCTTGCCCACCCGCTCGCACAGCACGCGCTCGCGGTGCTCCGCGACGCCGAAACCGACGCCTCGACGTTCCGCCACCAGCTCTCGCGGCTCGGCCGTGTCTGTGGCTACGCGCTCGCGCCGGAGTATCTCGAGACCAGCACCGTCGACGTCCAGACCCCGCTGGCGACCACCGACGGCCTGCGTGTCACCGACGACATCGTGTTCGTGGCCGTTCTGCGGGCGGCACTCCCGTTCGTCGAGGGGCTCGTGGGTGCGGTGCCACAGGCCCGGCAGGGTGTGCTCTCGGCGAGTCGCGACGAGGCCACCGGCATGGACGACTCCGGCGAGTTCCCCATCAGCGTCCAGTACGTCAATCTCCCCGAGATTCACCCGTCGGATACGGTTGTGGTCGCGGACCCCATGCTCGCCACCGGTTCCACGATGGTCGCCGCGCTCGAGGCGGTGCTCGACGGGAGCGACCCCGAGACGACAGTCGTGCTCTCGGCCGTCAGCGCCCCCGAGGGCATCGAGCGCGTTGCCGACCAGTTTGCCGACGTCGAGATTGTGACCGCCAGCGTCGACGACCGCCTCGACGAGAACGGGTTCATCGTCCCCGGACTCGGCGACGCCGGTGACCGGGCGTTCGGCACCGCAGAGTGACCCGCCCGACGCCCGGACCGACACCTACATGCAAGCGGCGGCGGGACAACCTGGTATGTACGTTGGACGGTTCCTCGTCGTGGCACCGACGGTCGGTGCGTACCGGGTTTCCTCGCGCTCGTTCCCGAACCGGGAGGCCCGCGACCGTGACGGAACGGTCACCGTTGGCCCCACACCCGATGCACCCGAGACGGACAACCCCTACATCGCGTACAACTGCCTCCGTCTCACCGGCGGCGGCGCGGTGCTTGGCAACGGCTCCCACGTCGACCCCGTCGCCGAGAAACTCGCGCTCGGCTACCCGGCCCGCGACGCGCTGGCGAGCGCGCTGCTCGCACTCGATTTCGAGAAGGACGACTACGACACCCCCCGCATCGCCGGCGTCGTCGGCGCTGGAACGGGTGAGAGTGACCCCGAGGCCGAAACTGCCTTCGTGGGAATCGTCCGGCGTGACGCGCTGCTGGTCGAGGCGGTTACCGAACCGACGCTGGTTGCGACCTACGAGGCCGACAGTCCGGAGCCGTTCGACCTGGATGCGGGCGACGCGGCGGGCGCGGCACGGGAACTGTACGACCACGAGTTCGAGCACGCGGTGTGTGCCGCCGGTGTGTCGGTTGCCGAGGACGGCTTCGAGACGGCCGTCGTCAACTGACCCGAGTTCCCTCGCGGTCCGGTGACGCTCACGCGCAGTTGCCTCTCACCGGACGATAGTGACCGGAACGGCCGACCGGCGGGCGACCGTCTCGGCGACGCTGCCGAGCAGCACCCGCGAGACACCCCCGCGGCCGTAACTCCCGACGACGATGTGGTCGACATCGTGTTCGTCGGCGTAGCTGACAATCTCTTTCTCGGGTTCGCCAACCACCGTCGTCAGGTTCGTCTCGACATCAGTCCCGTCGAGCAGGTCGTCGAGTTCGTCGGCGGTCGACTCCGAAACCTCCTCGCGCCGGTCGCGGAGGCTCTCGCGCACCAGTTCGAGTCCGGCGTCGGTCGCACCACCCGCGAGTTCGACGACGCGCAACAACACCACCTCGTCGTCGCTGTGCTCGTCGAGGGCGTACGCGACGGCCTCTCTGGCCGGTTCCGAGCCGTCGTAGGCGACAAGAACAGTCACAACTGGACAATCGGGCGAGATGATAAAGTAGTTTCGGGGTCCTGTGACCCGGGTTCCGAAAGACCCTTATGAGTGACCGGGGTAGTTTGAAACGGACTAGGTCGGGCGGTTAGGCCCCGCTCCACGCCCACATGTGGCCTCAAGTGGGGACCGAACACCGGGGGCGTCCGCACAGACGGGTGCGGGCCCCGCAAGCTAACGTCGAAGCCTCGTCCCGCGGGGATGGAGGTCCGGTCGGCCGCGCCTGCAGGGGCGCTGCCGGGTGGTTAACCGGGGACAGTCCGCCAGGCGCGGAAGCGAGCAGCGGAGCCCTGGACATCCATCGCTCGTGGGGTCGCGGGGTGGAGGAGGCAAGCGGGACTACCCGCATCTGAACGTCGGGCAATCCTGGCCGTCCGTTCTCTACAGCACGCTCCACCGAGTGCCGACTCACACTGCTCGAGCGCGTGTCTTTATCAGTAGCAGCATAGTATTTATATACGAGTAGCACTTACATGTAGTTAGTATGAGTCTGCAACAGCAGCTTGCGGCCGAGGATATCGAGTGGCGACGACACGAACGCGATGACAGAGTCGAGTTCGTGGCGGACCTTGGTCCCCGTGACCACTCTGCTGTCGACGTGGTCGGTGACACGGTGATTGTCGTGGCCGGTGACGAGCAGTACGAGTTCGACGTCGACAGTGACGCGCGAGCATTTATCACCAATGGCGTTCTCAGTATCGAGGTAGACAGATGAAACTGACAGTCAAACCCCTCAAACAGAAAGATGCCGGTCGCGGACTGGCCGCAATCGACCGGCAGGCGATGGCCGAGATGGGGCTCGAAAACGGTGACTACATCCTCATCGAGGGGTCGAACGGTCGGACGGTGGCGCGTGTCTGGCCGGGTTATCCCGAGGACGAGGGCAGCGGTATCGCCCGCATCGACGGCCGCCTGCGCCGCGAGACGGGAACGGGCGTCGACGACACCGTCCAGGTGGAGAAAGCCGACGTCAAGCCGGCCTCGCGGCTGACGGTCGCGCTCCCGCAGAACCTCCGCGTGCGTGGCAACATCGCACCGATGATCCGGCAGAACCTCAGCGGGCAGGCCGTCACCGAGAACCAGACCGTGCCGGTCTCCTTTGGCCTGGGGCCGCTGTCCTCGATGTCCGGGCAGAAGGTGCCGCTGAAGATTGCGAACACAGAGCCAAGCGGTACGGTGGTCGTCACCGACTCGACGGAGATAGAGATAAGTGAGCGCCCCGCCGAACAGCTCTCGGAGACGGCCGCAGAGCAGACCGCCACGCCGAGTGTCACCTACGAGGACATCGGCGGGCTCGACTCGGAGCTCGAGCAGGTCCGGGAGATGATAGAGCTGCCGATGCGTCACCCGGAGCTGTTCCAGCAACTCGGCATCGAACCGCCAAAGGGTGTCCTGCTCCAGGGGCCGCCGGGCACCGGCAAGACGCTGATGGCCCGGGCGGTCGCAAACGAGATTGACGCCCACTTCACCGACATCTCCGGACCGGAGATCATGTCGAAGTACTACGGCGAGAGCGAGGAGCAACTCCGGGAGGTGTTCGAGGAGGCCGCCGAGAACGCCCCCGCGGTGGTGTTTATCGACGAAATCGACTCCATCGCGCCGAAGCGCGACGACACCTCCGGCGACGTGGAGCGGCGCGTGGTCGCGCAGTTGCTCTCGCTGATGGACGGACTCGAGGAGCGAAAGGAGGTCGTCGTCATCGGCGCGACCAACCGGGTGGACGCGCTCGACCCCGCGCTGCGCCGCGGCGGCCGGTTCGACCGCGAGATAGAGGTCGGTGTGCCGGACAAGGAGGGCCGCACCGAGATTCTCCAGGTCCACACCCGCGGGATGCCCCTCGCCGAGGGCATCGACATCGA
>JAQCNG010000126.1 GCA_028275145.1 Halovenus sp.
ATCACGGCCATCTGTGACCGGTACGATTTCGCCGTCGACGAGCACCTCGACACCCGGGTCTCGAAGCTCGATATGGGGCTCCGACAGCGCGTCGAGATTGTAAAGAGCCTGTACCGCGGCGCGGAGGTGCTGATACTGGACGAACCCACCGCGGTGTTGACACCGCAGGAGGTCGACCGACTGTTCGACCTGATGAACGAGCTCCGCAGCCAGGGAACGTCGTTGATATTCATCACGCACAAACTCGACGAGGCGATGGAGATCGCAGACGAGATCACGGTGTTGCGCGACGGGTCACAGGTGGGAACTGTCTCCACCGACGAGGCGACGACGGCGCAACTCGCGGAGATGATGGTCGGCCGGGAGGTGCTGTTCGAGTACGAGCACCGCGAGGCGGCCACCGGTGAGGCGGTGCTCGATGTCGACGGGCTGACCGTACAGGACGAGCGGGGACTCCCGGCGGTTCGAGACGTGAGCTTCGAGTTGAGAGCCGGGGAGATTCTGGGCGTCGCCGGCGTCCAGGGAAACGGACAGTCGGAACTGGTCGAGGGGGTCACCGGACTACGACCAGTCGACGGCGGGACAATCCGGTTCCAGGGCGAGGATATCACCGACCTCGGCCGGCGCGAGGCAATCGAACACGGGATCGCGTTCATCCCCGAGGACCGCCACGAGGAGGGGCTCGTGCTCGACTACGACCTGACGAAAAACTCGCTTCTGGGGTTCCAGACGCTCTCGCCGCTCTCCGAGCGTGGACTGGTCGACTGGGGGGCGGTCAGAGAGCACGCGACGGATATCATCGAGACGTTCGACGTCAGACCGCCCGAGCGGACCAAACAGGCCACAGCGCTGTCCGGCGGGAACCAGCAGAAGTTCGTCGTCGGCAGGGAGCTCAGCCACGACCCGGACCTGCTCGTGGCCTCTCATCCGACCCGCGGTGTCGACGTCGGTTCGATAGAGTTCATCCACCAGCAACTGCTGGAGATGCGGGCCGAGGGGCTCCCGATCGTGCTCGTCTCCTCGAAACTCGAGGAGGTGCAGAAACTCGCCGACCGCATCGCGGTGATGTACGAGGGCGAGATGGTCGACATCGTGGAGCCCGAGACGGTCACGGAGACGGAGCTCGGACTGTTGATGGCCGGTCAGTCACCCGAGGGGGAGTCGACACAGAGACGGGTGGAGGAGCTGCATGAGTGAGAGCCAGAGCCGACTCGAGGCAGTCGGTCACCGGCTGGCGAGCACCGGTGGGCTCGAGCGCATCGCTATCGGGCTGGCCTCCGCGACGACTGCGCTTCTCATCGGGCTGGTCATCGTCGCAGCAACGGGCTACTCACCGGTCGAGTTTCTGACCGAGATGGTGCGGGGCATCTTTGGCTCGGAGCGGGGAATCGCACTCACCCTGCGCGAGTCGACAATCTACATCCTGGCAGGGGTCGCTGTCGCGGTGGCGTTTCGCGCTGGAATCTTCAACATCGGCGTCCACGGACAGCTCATTCTGGGCGGGCTCGCGGCCGTGGTGAGCATCCTCGCCATCGCCCCGCTGTTGCCGGAGAACACGGTGACCGGCTGGCTGCTCATCCTGCTCGGGAGCGTTGTCGGCATCGTCGTCGGCGGACTGTACGGTGCAATCCCGGGTGTGTTGAAAGCCTACGCCGACGCGAACGAGATAATCACGACCATCATGCTCAACTTTATCGCACTCGGCCTGGGACTGTTCCTGCTCAACGGCCCGTTCCAGGGCGAGGGGATACAGGAACCCCGGACGGATTCGCTTCCCGGCCACGTGGAGTTTCCACAGCTCCTGTTTTCCTCGGGGTCGTTCTCGCTCGTCGGACTGGCCATCGCGGTGATGACCGTCGTGGCGATGTCGTACCTGCTGACACGGACCCGGGTGGGCTACGATATGGTCACGAGCGGGAAACAGGAGTCCGCAGCCATCTACTCCGGTGTCAGGGCGAAACGGACCGTCGTCGGGACGATGACGCTGTCGGGCATGATAGCCGGGCTCGCCGGAGCGGTGTTCGGAATAATGGTGCTGGGCGGGTTCGTCAACCCGAACGGGATTACCACCTACGGGTTCGACGCCATCGCGGTGAGCCTGCTCGCCGCGAACAACCCGCTGGGTGTTATCCCCGCCGGTGTCCTGTTTGGCGGGCTCACACGGGGGAGCTCGTTTATCGGCATCACGACGGATATCCCGTCGCAACTGGTCGACGGTGTAATCGGACTGGTCGTGCTGTTCGTCGCCGTTCCGGAGCTGTTCCGGATGGCCGCAAAGCGCCGATACAGCCCCGGAGGTGACCAATGAGGATCGCGAGATACGTCGACGCCAGCCGGTCGGTGGCCAGACGGAACCGCTACCGCATCGGGACCGTCGTCGGTGTCTTCCTCCTGTTCGTGCTCGCCCTGGAGCTGTCCGGTATTCAGGCCGGTCGGGTGCTCACCGAGGGGTATCTCGACCGCGTACTCCGGTTTGGCATGCCGATTACGCTGGCCGCAATCGGCGGTCTCTACGCGGAGAAAAGCGGCGTGTTCAACATCGGACTCGAGGGGTTCATGATATTCGGGGCGGTCAACGCTGTTGCGATTGCCTCCATCGTCTCGGGGAGCGGCGCGGTGCAACAGGCCCATCTGTGGACCGGTATCGTCGGTGCGATGCTCCTCAGCACTGTCTACACCGTTTTGTTTGCCGTCCTGTTGATCCGGTACAAGGCAAACCAGATTGTCGCCGGCCTGGCGGTGTGGTTTCTGGGTCTCGGGTTCGGACCGTTCACCGCAGTTGTCATCTGGGGCAGTCAGTCGAGTCCACCTGTTGGCCGAATCAGCAGATTCAGCGTGCCCGGGCTCTCGGATATCCCCTACGTCGGTCGGCTGATATTCAACACGTCGCCGCTGGTGTTGCTGACGCTCCTGCTGGTTGGACTGTCGTGGTACGTTCTTTACTACACCCGGTACGGCTACTGGATTCAAGCCGCAGGCGAGAACCCGGAGGCGCTCGACACCGCCGGGGTCAGCGTCAACCGGGTCAGATACGCGACGGTCATCTTCTCGGGCGCGATGGCCGGACTCGGCGGGGCCGTCTTTGCTGTCGGGGTCACCACGAGCTTCGTCGGGGGCGG
>JAQCNG010000130.1 GCA_028275145.1 Halovenus sp.
GGGACGGGCTATCGTCGAATCGGTCAACAACTGGGACAACCCCGAGAAACTGGCCGAGATTGCCGCCGAACCCGGCAAGGGCATGAGCGGCGACGCCAACGTCGACCTGCCCGAGGACGAGCAACTCCAGCACCGCGGTGTGTGAACTATCACGGTCCGGCCGTTGATGCTCCCGTACCCGGTCACGACAGCGTCGCCGGGGACCTGTTGCTCGTCGAGCCCGAACCGGCTGGCGCTATGCTGAAAGGGGTATGGGGCAACCGAAACGGACACAACGACGGACCGTGAACTCGGGGCATGGCTGTTGCTATCATCGCTGCCAGTATGACGACGTTCGGCCAGCGGGACAGCTGGCTTGGTGACCTCCTGGCAGAGGCCGGTGAGGCATGCCTGGAGAACGCGACCGTCGACCCGGACGCTGTCGAGCACTGCTACGTCTCGAACATGGCAAGCGGGGAGTTCGAGGGGCAAAGCGGGGTGATGAACGCGCTCGCCGCCGATTTGGGGCTCGTGCCGGCGTACACGGCACGGGTTGACCAGACCTCTGCCTCCGGCGGGGCAGGTATCTACGCCGCCTGGCAGTCGATCGCTGCCGGCGCGAGTGAGCTGACGCTACTCGTCGGGGGTGAGAAGATGACACACGTGAGCACCGCCGAGTCGACCGACATCATCGCGTCACTCACCCACCCCGTCGAGTACAAGCACGGCGTGACGCTCCCGTCGTTCGCGGGGCTGACCGCCCGTGCCTATCTTGAGCGCTACGATGCCCCCCGGGAGAGCCTCGCCGAGGTGGCTGTCAAGAACCACGCGAACGGGGTTCACAACCCACACGCACAGTTCCAGCAAGCGGTCGACCGGGAGACGGTGCTCGGGAGCCCCATCGTGGCGGATCCGCTGCGGCTCTACGACTTCTGCCCGATCACCGACGGGAGCGCTGCACTCCTGTTTTGCCCGGCCGAGGATGCCACCGACTACACCGACGAGTACGTCACCATCGAGGGGATCGCCGGAGCGACCGACACACACGCTGTACACCAGCGTGCCGAGCCAACGGTTATGAACGGCGTGGTCGAGAGTGGGGCCCAGGCCCTGGAGATGGCCGGGACGGGGCCGGCGGGTATCGACGTTGCAGAGCTTCACGACATGTTCACTATCCTCGAGTTCCTGCAGATGGAGGGGCTCGGGTTCGCGGAGCCCGGCCGTGCCTGGGAGCAGGTGATGAACGGCCGGACCCGCCGCGACGGAGCACTCCCGATAAACACGTCTGGCGGGCTGAAATCGAAGGGACATCCGCTGGGTGCAACCGGCGTCGCACAGGCGGTTGAACTGTACGAACAGCTCACCGGCCAGGCTGGCGACCGGCAGGTCGACGCCGATACCGGGCTGGCGTGTAACGTCGGCGGGTTCGGAAACTGCGTGACAACGACCGTTCTGGAGGGCGCGCGATGAGTCCGACACTTTCGGCCCACCGCTGCCCGAACGGTCACCTCCACTACCCCGGGCACACAGTCTGTCCAGACTGTGGCGCGTCTCCGACCGAAACGGTCGACCTGAGCGACCGCGAGGGGACGGTCCGTACCTGGACGACAAACACCGCGACACCGCCGGGCGTTCGTGAGCCAAACACCCTCGC
This sequence comes from Halovenus sp., assembly GCA_028275145.1. Taxonomy (GTDB): domain Archaea; phylum Halobacteriota; class Halobacteria; order Halobacteriales; family Haloarculaceae; genus Halovenus. Next base: position 1,634 of record JAQCNG010000130.1, read on the forward strand.
GATTGTCGCGTTCGAGGTTGCGGGCGCGAGCGTGCAGGTAATCGGGCAGACAACGACCGACGACATCGAAACCGGCCAGCGCGTCAGGCCGGTGTACGTCGAGCAGCTCCGCGACCCCGATGCCGGGATTCGCCGCAGTGCGAGCCAGCGCTGGGACGGCTACCGGTTCGAACCGGTGCCGGGCGACTGACCGCTGTGCTCGGCTTTCGGGCTCCGTTCCCGACTCACTGGCAGACAGCGACACAGGAGTCCGAAAGAGGACGAGCGGCAGCGCGAACGCCGACGCTCCCGCGGAAAGAGGCTCCAGCACCACGGCGTGTGACACGCCGGTCGCCCGGTACCAGACCACACCGGCGACTGCTCGGACGCCCTCGACCGGCCTCAGGTACGCTCGCGGCTGGTCTCCTGGACGGTTGCGCTCATGAACTGCTCGAGACAGGAGAGCTGTGACAGAACCGAATCGAGATACGCCGCCGCGGCCTCCGGGTCGTCGATGCGATACTCCTTTGTCCGGACACGCTCTCGACAGACCAGAACCCCTTCCTCCTCGAGAGAGTGGAGATGTGGGTAGACGGTGCCGGGGCTGAACTGGACGCCGAACCTGTGGGTGAACTCCCGGATGATGTCCATACCGTTTGCCTCGTCACAGCGAAAGAGAATTGCGATGATGAGTTCGTCGAGGTACTCGCTCACGAACGACCGGTCGAGATTGACACCGCCGGCCGGTGGGTCATCCGAGGCCCGGGCGTCCACCTCGCTCGGCGTCTCCGACTGTTCGAGTTGCTGTTCGACCCTGTCTGTGAACTCCGACAGCAGTGTCTCTATGTCGTTGTCAGTCATATCTGGCACCTCCCTGTAGTGGCGCTGTCTGGGGTCCGCGCCGCCCGGTCTCTCGGAGTAGCCGCGTGTGGCGGATACCGTCGACGACAGCGGTTGTCTGGCATCAGATAGCATGATGGGAGCCACGTGGTTAGGTCCGCCCGGTGATTACTCGCGTCTGTCTCGGGCATGGAGGGGGTTACTATTCACCCCCCTGCTCGAAGACGGTGTCGAAGAGTTTCCGCTCGGCGGTTCTGATGTGGCGGTAGAACGTCTGCGGGGAGATGCCGAGTTCCTCGGCGACAGTCTCGCCCGTGACCGCACGCGGGGACTCGAAGAAGCCACTCGTGTGGGCGGTCCGGAGCACCTCGCGCTGGCGGGGCGTCAGTCGCGAGCGGTACCCCTCCTCGGACGCGGTGTCGGTGTTTAGGCGCTCGCTTTTGGCGACGAGTTCCGGGTCACCGTACTGGTCGGAGAGGTCCGCAAAGAACGTTCCGAGGTCGACGGTGTCGGGAACGGAGAGGGTGAACGTCGCGGACTGGGGGTCGGCGGTCGATTCCAGCACCCGGATGCCCCGGTCGGCGAGGTAGTCTGTGAGTTGTTTCTCGACGTACTGCAACTCGACGAGCGGGTCCTCACCTGTGTCGGTCACGGGCGAGACCCCGGAGACCGCCGGAGTCTTCTCCGCAATCTCCGTGACGGTCTGGACGTCCGCTCCCTCGACACGAACGTGTGTCCCAGAGTCCTCGCCGGAGCGCGGCGTGGCCGTCTCCGACGTGAGCGAGCAGTCGGCTCTGGACGCAACGTAGTACAGCGGGACCCGGTCGTCGGCGAACCGGACGGTGACCTCTGTCATCGTCTCCGAGAGCACCGCGTGCTGGTGTTCGACCGCGTTGGTGACGCTCGCAATCTTGTTGCTCAGGTCGAGCAGCGCCAGCCGCGACAGCTCGTCGAAAAAATCCGCCTGCTCCGCGTAGACCGTGAGGGTCCCGTAGGAGATATCCCGGTACGCCAGCGGGAGGGCGAGCACCGCTCGAACCCCGTGGGTGAGCGCAGTTTTTCGCCACGACTCCTCGTGGAGACTGTCGGCGGTGTTGCTCACGTAGACCCGCTCTCCGGTGGTTGCCGTTCGCGCCGTGGGTTCAGTGGTGTCTCCGTGAGGGGGCGAGACGGCATCGAGATAGCCGGTCGCCCGGTCGCTCCCGGCCCACTCGCGGAGAACAGGCTGTTCGGTCTCGGGGTCGTACCCGTCGACCCGAACGAGGGCGATGCCGTCGGCCCCGGAAAGATGCGCACAGACCGCGCTCTCGATGTCCGCTCTGGTGTCGGCCTGTGTGATTGTCCGTCCGATGTCCCGGGCTGTCGCGTTGAGCTGGCGGAGCTGTTCGAGCTGTTTGTTCTGGGCCTCGAGCTCTGTTTTCCGCGCCTGGAGTTTCGCCCCCCGCTCGACACGGTCGAGTGCTGTCCCGGCGGTCGCCGTCAGCGTCTCCAGAAGCTCTCTGTCCACGTCGGTCACCTCGGAGTCCGTGTCGCCGACGACACAGACACCGTGGTTGCCAAGCGGGACGAGAGACGCCACGTCCAGCGGCAGGTCGGGGAACGACATCGTCACCGACTCGGCGGCCACGGTCCGTGGCTCCCCGTCGAGAAACGTCTTCCCGACAGCACTGTCTGGCCCGGGGGCCAGCGCGGACAGCGCCGAACCATCGACTGTCTCGCTGCTGACCGCGGCGGGGGCCAGCAGCCCCGTCTCGGCGTTGAGCAAGTAGACGGCGACGACCGACATCGAGAGCACGTCTGTCGCGGTGTTCACGATGCTCTCGGCAACGCCGGTTTTCGACTCCACGCCGAGTAGCGTGCGCGAGGAGTCGTGCAGCGCCGTCAGCGTCTGTTCGTACCGCTCGCGCTCGGTGACGTCGCGGATGACCAGAAGGTGTCGACTGGGGACCACGTTCGGGGTTACCGCACACTCGACGATGCGCGAGTCCCCCGTCGCGGTGTGCAGGGCGAGCGTTCCGCGTCGTTCGGAGGTCTGTCCGGCCTGCCAGGGCCAGTCGAAGCCGTTGTCGTCGGGAACGAGGTCGGTGAATGGCCAGCCGAGCACCGTCTCCCGTGACCGCTCGAACAGGTCGCAGGCGGCCGGGTTCAGGTCGACACACGCGCCCTCGTCGTCCGTGAGCACCATCGCGTCGAACGCCTCCTCGAACAGCGACCGGAGCCGTTGCTTGCTCTCGCGCAACCGCTGTTCGCGCTCTCTGCGGTCGGTGATATCCCGGGCGTGCATGACCAGCCCCTCAATGTCCGGGTCGTCGAGCAGATTACGACCCCGGGCTTCGACCCAGCACCACGAGCCGTCCGGTTGCTCGAACCGGACCTCGATGGAGACTGCCCGGCCGGGTTCGTCTGTCAGCGTTGCGAGCTGATGTGCCGCCGTGTCCCTGTCTGCCGGGTGGACAAACTCCAGCAGCGGCCTGCCGAGAAGCTCCTCTGCGGGGTAGCCCAGGCGTCGTTCCACCGCCGGACTCAGGTAGGTGAACCGGCCGTCGCTGTCGAGAACCGTGACGACATCGCTCGACTCCTCGATGAGCCGGGTGTACTGTCGCTGGGTTGCCTCGACTGACTGCTCCGCGCGGTACTGTCTGACGACGTTCGAGACCCGGTGTGCGAGCCGGGTGTACTGGCCCGTTGCCGACTGTTTTCTGACGTACTCGGTGACCCCGGCCGAGATTGCCTCGACCGCGGTTTCCTCCCTGCTCTGGCCCGTGAGCAACACGAACGGCAGGTCGGGGTATCGCTCGCGAACCGACGCGAGCAGTTCCAGCCCGTCGAGGCCGGGCATGACGTAGTCGGAGACGACACAGTCGACAGTTTCGTCCAGAGTAGCGAGTGCATCGCGGGGGTCCGTCTCGGGAATGACCTCGTCGATGCCGTTGTTTTTCCGGAGAAACTCGGAGACAGCCGCCGCGTAGCCCGGTTCGTCGTCGACAATCAGCACCGTGACCGGGGGGTCGGGCGTGGTCGGAACCACAGCGGGTCCCGACACGCGGGGCCGCCGCCGGCCACCGGCTGTTGCCGTCTCCGGACGTGGCTGGTCCTGGTTTGAGGGCTCCAGTGACTGGACGGCCCCGTCGGCTGCGAGCAGCGGGTGACGCCGGGCGACACTGGACACGATTTTCGGCGGGAACCGCCTCCGGTTGTACTGCGAGAGGACTGTGGTGTCCGGGCTCGAGGCGACCGAATCGAGCACCGTCGCGTAGTCGGCGACAGCGTCGAGCGCCGTCTCACTGTCGAGGGCCCACGTCATCTCGGTGGCGACCCGGAGCCCGTCGAACCCCTGGCTCCGTGTCCGGTCGAGCGCCTCCGCCCAGAACGAGGCTGTGGCCGCCGGGTCGAACTCACGACCGCCGAGAGACAGCTCCGAGGCTGTGTACAGCGAGAGCTGTCCGGTGTCGTGGGCCGCGGGCTCACCGTCGCCCGCGCGGAGTGCGGTCCATACTGTGCTCGGCGTGTTGTCGTCGGCCACGTACAGACACCGCTCGTTGCGCGTCAGCCCCCGTTCGAGAAACGACGCGACAGTCGCGAGCTGTTCGGCCCGGTCCTCGTAGAGCAGAGCCAGGTGGCTGCCCGACCCGACTGTGGTGTCGGCCGAGTCGTAACTGGCAACACCGCCCGTGGGCTCACGCATGGGCGGGGCCCGTTTTTCCGCCGGCCTGTTCTGACCGCCCGCGGAACAGCGCGGGCGGCACAGCCGGCGTCACCGGCGGTCGAACGGAGACCGCTGCACCCCGCGAGCAACACCGGCCACGCTGTCGACACCACTCCCGGGGCTCCCCCACGCGCCATCTGCGACTGACTGGGGCTGTTGTCACAACAGACAG
>JAQCNG010000134.1 GCA_028275145.1 Halovenus sp.
GTCACGGACAACGAGCGCGACGAACTGCTCGACCGGGCGACCCCTGACTGGGACGTGCTCGTCTGGACGCCGCCCGCCCGGGCGCTCAGTGCCGATGCCGACGTCGCGGCCTGCGAGCGGGTCGCGCCCGTTGCCACCCTCGTCGAGGAACTCGCGCTCGACGGCGCCTACACCCGGGCGATGACGGTCAACGGTCTCGCGTTCTGTGCGGCGCTGGGGTTCTCGCCCGACCCACTCGTCGAGGCACTGCCCCACGCGGCCGGCGTCTCGCTGTCGGGTACGGGACCGAGTTTCACCGCCGTCGGCGACGCCGAGCAACTCGACCCGGTCCGGGAGCGCTGGCGTGACCGCGACGGGGAGGTCTACCTGACACAGACACAGACAGCGGGGGCACAGACAGATGTCTGAGGGGCCCGACTCCGGAGAGCGAGACACGGGCCCGGGGAGCGAGGGTGCGACCGCCGACGGGGGAAACCCCGACGAGATGGCGCTCGCGGAACTGCGCCGGGAGATACACGACATCGACCGCGAGATTGTCGAACTCATCGCGCGTCGCACCTACGTCGCCGACACAATCGCCGAGGTGAAAGCCCAGCAGGGTCTCCCGACGACGGACGAATCCCAGGAGACCCGCGTGATGGAGCGGGCCGGCGAGAACGCCGAACAGTTCGATGTCGACGCCAATCTGGTGAAGGCCATCTTCCGGCTTCTCATCGAACTGAACAAGGTCGAACAGCGAGAACGGCGGTAGTCGCCACGCGAGACTGCGACCCGAACCCCCTGTCTGGTGTCACGCACGTGTCCGGGCACTGTGCTGACACCATCGCTGTCGTCCGCCGGACACCGGGTCCGCCGGCAGATCAGAGAGCCCTAGCGCGGCCCCACTCGTCTCTGCTGGACGAGAGGACACGGTCAGGACCCGCCGTCGGCAACTGCGCCGGTCTGGCGGTCGAGTGGATCCTCTATCTCGCCCATCACCGCCTCGAGAGCGTCTGTCGCGGTGACGAGACCGACGATATCGTCCTCGCTGTTGCCGGTGACGAGGGCGAGTTCCTGATGCTGTGCCTGGAACTGGTCGACCACCTCGCTCACCGGGGTGTCCGCCGGAATCCGCATCGGCGCAGCGGCGATGTGCTCGAAGCTCACCGCCCCCCGCCGGAGTTCGTCGATGCGGTCGACAACCGACGGCACGTAGACGATGCCCAGAAACTCCGAGAGGTCCGCGCCCACCAGCGGCAGGCGTGTGTGTGGACTCGCTCCGATTCGCTCGACGTTCGTCTCGACCGGGTCTGCCGTCGACAGGAACACGATATCGTCCGCGTCGGTCATCACCTCGCGGACGGGCCGCTCGCCGACGACGAACGCGTTCAGAATCTCGTGTTTGCGCTCCTCGGTCAGGTCGCTCTGGTCGAGCGTGGAGCCGAGTCTGTGACGGAGGTCCGCCCGAGACTCGACGCGGTCGGCCTCGGTTTCGAGCCACGCGCCGGTCATCTCGACGCCAGCGCGGCGGAGCGTCCACTTTGCGACGGAATCGCCGAACCAGATTGCCGGGTAGATGAGTTTGGCAAACCAGTACAGCGGTCTCGCCCCGTAGCGGGCGACGAACTTCGTCCGCTCGACACCCAGATACGTGGGTGTCTGTTCGCCGTGTGTCAGGTGGAGCAGATTGATGATAACGAACCCGATGATGCTCCCGGCACCGACCGACGCGAGGAACGTGTTCGCCACGAACGGGTCGATGAGACTCGCCAGCGCGGGTTCGGCCACGATACCAACGGCGATACTCGTCGCGGAGATGCCGACCTGACAGCTGGTCAGATATATCTCGAGGCGCTCGGTCATCTCCCAGGCCCGCCGCAACCCCGGCGTGTCGAACTCGGATTCGGGGTACTGGCGCACGCGTGTCAGGGCGAACTCGATAGCGACAAAAAAGCCGTTGCCCAGGATGAGCAACGCACCGACGAGCAGTCGAACTCCCAGTTCGAGTCCGTTCATCTACTCGTGGTTGTTTCCGTGGTTTCAATACCGTTGGCTTCAATCCCAAACGCAAGGAACGCTGTGCAACTGGGTAGAGTTGACAGTCGTCAGTACACAGTGACCGCGACGAGACAACACAGATGAGCTACTACTTGGGACTCGACGTCGGCGCGAGCAACCTCCGCTGTGCACTCGCGACCGACAAGGACGAGCGCGTCGCACAGCTCGAGCGCCGGACACCACAGGGACCCACCGTCGAGAGGTTCACCGACGTCATCCGGGCGACAGTAAACGACACGCTCGCCGCGGCGGGTGTCACCCCGGCGGCGGTCGACGGGGCCGGCATCGCCTCGATTGGGCCACTCGATGTGGCCGCGGGGCTGATACGGAGCCCGGCCAACCTCGATTCCGACCTCGGGGACATCCCGATTCGCGAGACCGTCGCCGCCTGCGTTCCGGACGGACCGGTTCGGCTCTGTAACGACGCCATCGCGGG
>JAQCNG010000135.1 GCA_028275145.1 Halovenus sp.
GCCTCGAACACGCCGTCGACACTCGTGGCGTACACCAGCAGGTCGGCGTCGGCGTGCTCCGCGACCCCGGCGGCGACGGCGTCGGTGGTGTGACCCGGTGCGGTCCCGCCCAGCACCGGGATAGCGCCGCGCTGGAACACCTCGCGTGCCCCCTCGACGTCCTCGAGGGGGTGAGAGACGGCCGCGTCACCGAGTGCCTCGGCGAGCAGGCGGGCGTTCAGCCGCGTCACCTCGATGCCGATGCGGTCCAGCGAGATCTCGTCGGCCCCAACCCCGCGCGCGACCTCGATGTACTCCCGCGCGACCGGGCCGCCGCCGACCACCACGCCGAGTTCGTGCCCCGCCTCGACCAGGTCGAGCAGCGTCTCGGCGTAGGCGCTGACCCGCCCGGCGTCGAGTTCCGGCACGAGCACACTGCCGCCGATAGAGACGACGACTCTCATTGCTTCCGGTAGCGACGACGCAGGCTTAAACGTTGCCAACGGCTCTGACCCCGAGAGCCCGACCTGCTGTGTCGCTCTCCCGCTCGCGACATCCCCGTCCCCGCACCCGACATCTGCTCTCGACCGGGACGCTCTCCCGGCACAGACACAGACGGTAGTTCTATCAGGTGGTGTGACAGATGTGGGTTGGATATAAATCCGCCCAGTCCCATTGTCCGGGTATGCCACAGAAAAACGTCGGTGGCCGGGACCGCCAGATTCGCGCACTGCTCGCCGTTGCACTGAGCATCGTCGCAGTCAGCAGACTGCGGAGCGGACAGAAACGGGTCGGCCTGCTCGCAGCTGTCGGCGCGCTCGGGTTCGGGTTCAACGCGACGACCTGTTTCTGCGGGATGAACGAGATGCTCGGTTTCGACACGACCGAGGAGTAACGACCACCGGGGACAGACAGTTCGGGCGCGCAGGTGACCGCTCACGCCGGGAGACTGCTCACTCGACCCGCTCCGCGCCGTCCCACTCGGCGGAGTTGTCCATCGGTTCGTAGCCAAGCACCTCCCTGGCGCGTTCGAGCGAGTAGTACTTGCGGTCGTTGTCGGAGATGCCGTAGACGATTTCGAAGTCGTAGTCGGCCTGCAGGGCGCGGTCGTGGATGTGAGCGCAGTCCCGGGTCGAGAGCCACATTGCCTGCCCGCGCTCGTAGTCGATTGGCGGGTGGTCCTCGTTGAGATTGCCGATGCGGACGTTACAGACCGAGATGTTGTGGGAGTCGTGGAAGTACCGGCCGATAATCTCGCCGGTGGCCTTGCTGATGCCGTACTCGTTGCCGGGGCGGGGTCTCTCGGTTCCGTCGAGCAGGAACTCCCCGTCGGCGCGGTACATCTCCGGCGTGCGCTCTCCGGTCTCGAACGCGCCGACGGCGTGGTTCGACGATGAGTAGATCACCCGCTCGACACCCTCCTGTGCGGCGGCCTGGTAGACGGTGTAGGTGCCGTCGATGTTGTTCTTGAGCACGCTCCGCCAGGGGGCACCCCGGCGTGGGTCGCCCGCGAGGTGGATTACCGCGTCGACCCCCTCCACGGCCGGCCGGACGTCCTCGATGTCCTGCACCTCACCCGTTGTGTACGGGACACCGGGCTCCTCGGTGGGCTGACTGTGGTACATGAGCCGCCAGTCGTAGGCGTTACGCAACCCCTCGAAGACAGTCCGACCGACGTGCCCGCCCGCTCCCGTGAGCAGTACCCGCATTCAGTTCTATTAACGGTGAGCCTGGATAAGTAGCACACGATTCGCCCCGCCACCCGGGGGGCGACGAGGGTTCAAGAGGGATGCCGAACCAGTCGGCCCTATGCAGCGCTCAGACGGCGGACGCGGCCGGGCGGGACACCGCGACGCGGGGCAGCCACAGTCGGGGCGGTCACCGGCAACCAGCAACGGGGAGATGGGGACGACAGACACCCGCCAGCGGGGCGGCTCCGGACACTGGCAGCCACCACCGGGTAAACAGACGTCCAGCCGATTCCCGGGGCGAGGGCACAGTCGAGCAGGGGGCAGGTCGACACGCACCCGCCGGTTCCCGGGGAGTGTCGTCGCGCTCCGTGGCATCTCGCTGCTGTTCGGACTGCTCGGCTCGGTATCGCTGTACGCCGGCATCGAGTTACTCGTTCTCAGTACCGAGGCCCCGGCGGGGGCGTCGAGACTCCAGATGGTTGGGTTGATCGCAGTCGCCGTGGGTGTGGCCTACGTGTACGCGGCCTATGGCCTCTGGCGGTTCCACGGGCGGGGCTGGCAGGTCGGGATGGGGCTGGTCGGTCTGGGCGTGTCGGGCACGCTCGTCGCCCTTTTCTCCAGCGGCGGGGCCGGCGCGCTGATCGGACTCGCGGTCAACTGTGTGCTGGGGTGGGTACTGTACGCGAACAGAGACCAGTTCCGCGACCAGCACCGGACCGGGTCGGACACGGCGACGGGCCCGGTGGAGACAACCGAACAGACCCAGAGGAGGGCAGACGGGGCCGCCGGCGGATACGCGAGCGAGCGGCGCGGCCGGCACTGAACCCGGGCACGGGATACGTGGCTCCCCGGGTAGCCACACGTTCGCCCCAGAAGCCGACCGGTCCGTCGATACGTTCACCCGTTGGGGTTCTCCCCATCTCCACGAAGAGTGCCCATGAGCGACCCGCAGGAGAGAAACGACCCCATCGATTACGGCCGGTTCGAGGAGGGCCGACACTGCAACTACTGGGACCTCGACAGGACAGTTCAGCGCGAACCCTCCCGGGTGTACCCCGAGGAGGCGTTCGAGTGGGCCGAGCCGCGGCTGTCCCGACTGTCTTCGCGGGAGTCTCACTCGTCGAGCGATTCGGCGATGTCGGCAAGCGAGGCGTCCGGTTGCTCCACGGGTTCGTAGACGACGCGCTCGCCAGGTTCGCGGAGGCCGTAGGCGTACCCCTCGGTGAGCACGTCCAGCACGAGCGTGCTGCCCGGCCCGTGGCCGCCCTCGTCGAACCAGTCGGCGAGCAGGTTCCTGCCGTTCTCTCTCCGGGCAAGTCGGCGGTTGGCGTACGCACCACGGATTGCGCTGTCGCCCCGCAGCGTCGAAATCACCTCGGCGTGTGTCTGGATTCCCCCGACGGACAGCCGGACGGAATCGCCGGGGTCACAGGCCAGTTTCGCCGGGAGCACGAGCTGCGGGCGGCCCGTCGACCCGACGGGGTCGAGTTCGACCCGGTGGGAGTCGACGACGGGGTGGTCAGACGGGAGTCGGTCGGTCATCGCGCCGTCTCCCCCCACTCCGGGAGAGCGGCCGGTGGTCGAATCATACCCCCTGTACGGGTCGCGCCGGAAAGAACGTATCCGTTCGAGTCCGACTCGTCCGTTGTTCTGGACGACAGCCACGCGCTGAGGAGCCAGACCAGTTTTGTGGGTCGACCACATACACGTGCCTGTGTGTACACTCACGCTCGCGTGGCAGGTGTTCTCCGACGCGCCTGTCGCACTCGCGGCGAACCGCGATGAACGCCTCGACAGGCCCTCGGAGCCACCGAGGCGCCGCAACTGGGAGACGCCGGTGGTCGCTCCAAAGGACGCCGAGGCAGCGGGGACCTGGCTCGGCTACAACGGGCACGGCCTGCTGGTGACGATTACGAACCGCTGGGACGGCAGGGATATCGAGGGCGGGCGCTCGCGGGGACTGCTCGTCCGGGACGCGCTGGCCTGCGAGAGCGCCGAGGCGGCCGTCCGGTTCGTCGAACGCGAACTCGACGCCCGTGCCTACGAGGGCTTTCACATGCTCGTTGCCGACGAGCGGGCGGCGTTGCTGGTCGAGTTCGACGGCGCGCGCCGTGTCCGGACGCTCGACCCCGGGGTACACGTCATCGTCAACGTCGGGGTCGACGGCGAGTACGACATCCCCGCGTACCGCGAGAACGCCGGCAGACAGCAGGCCGAGAACGCCGAGGCCGTCCGCGCGGCGCTCCGCCCCGAACCCGGTGAGGACGGCGATGCGTGGCTCACCCGGGCCGGAACTGTCCTCGGAGACCACGAGTACGGCGTCTGCATCCACGGTGACGGGTTCGGCACCCGCTCCTCGTCGCTGGTCCGACTCGGCGAGTTCCCCCGGTTCGAGTACGCCGACGGGCCACCCTGTGAGACCAGTTACGACCGCGTGCGGGCGTCGCTGTCTCCGCCGCCGTAGCCGGCTCTCGGCCCGCCCGGAGAGCTATCAGATATCGGAGTTCTCGACACCGTTAAGTGCCGCGAGTAGCTCGGTGAAAGTAATGGGAGACGGCTCCGGCGGTGGCGACATGCTCTCCTGGGACGAGTCGCTGTTCCGTGACGAGCGCGTCTTCGAGGTGGACTACCTGCCCGAGACGTTCACACACCGGGAGACCCAGATGGAGAGTCTGAAGTACGCACTCAAACCCGCGGTGCGTGGCTCGCGGCCCCTGAACGTGATGGCCCAGGGGCCGCCGGGCACCGGCAAGACGACGGCCATCCACATCCTGTTCGACGAACTGCGGGCCCAGACAGACGTGCAGGCGGTGCGTGTGAACTGCCAGGTCAACGCCACCCGCTATGCCGTGTTCTCGCGGCTGTTCGAGGGTGTGTTCGACTACGAACCCCCCGCGTCGGGCATCTCGTTCAAGAAGCTGTTCTCGCAGGTGACTGACCGTCTCGTGGAGAACGACGAGGTGCTCGTGGTGGCGCTCGACGACGTCAACTACCTGTTCTACGAGTCGGCGGCCTCCGAGACGCTGTACTCGCTGTTGCGCGCCCACGAGGAGCAGGGCGGCGCGCGCATCGGTGTCATCGTCGTCTCGTCGGACCTCGACCTGAACATCATCGAGGAACTCGACGGGCGGGTCCAGAGCGTGTTCCGGCCGGAGGACGTCTACTTTCCGAAGTACGACGAACCCGCGATAGCCGATATCCTCGGCGAGCGCGTCGAGCGCGGCTTCCACGAGGGGGTCGTCGGCCCGCAGGTGCTCGACCGGGTCGCCGAACTCACCGCGGACCAGGGTGGTGACCTCCGGGTCGGTATCGACCTGCTGCGTCGGGCGGGGCTGAACGCGGAGATGCGCGCCAGCGACACCGTCGAGCGTGTGGACGCCGAGGAGGCCTTCGAGACGTCGAAGTACATCCACCTCTCGCGCCGACTCGGCGGGCTCTCCGACTCCGAGGCCGCCCTGCTCGAGGTCGTCGCCGAACACGAGGGCGAACAGGCCGGTGCCATCTACGAGGTGTTCCACGACCAGACCGGCCTGGGCTACACCCGCTACGCCGAGATTATCAACAAACTCGACCAGCTGGGCATCGTCGACGCCAGGTACGCCGACGTCGACGGCCGGGGTCGCTCCCGGGAACTCTCGCTCGAGTACGACGCCGAGGCGGTGCTGGAGCGACTGTGACCGGCCGCCGGGTCGCACACGACCCCGGCCGGCCCGTCCGGAGTCTAGAAGTATTTTACCGTGCCCCTCTGAGACACAGTCATGGGCAACAACGAGGGCCGACGGGACCTCCGGATGCCGGACGACGACGAGGTGTTCGCTATTGTGGAGGATATGCTGGGCGCGAACCGGGTCCGTGTGAGGTGTATGGACGGCGTCGAGCGGACAGCACGCATCCCCGGCAAGATGCAAAAGCGCATCTGGATACGCGAGGACGACGTCGTGCTCGTCGAGCCGTGGGACTGGCAGGACGAGAAAGCCGACATCGCCTGGCGCTACGAGAAACAGGATGCCGACCAGCTCCGCGAGGAGGGCCACATCCAGGAGCCCTGACGTCCTACCGGTGTGCAAAGTACGCGACGAACGGCTCTGTCGCGTCGACGCGCGCGAACCCAACCCGCTCGAACTGGAGCGTGTCGTCGGACTCGTAGCCGCTCACACCAGGTTCGGCGTAGCCCGTGACGTCGCCCTCGGGTGTGCGCAGGCGTACGACCACGTTCGTGTCAGCCGGCACCCAGTGGACGATGTCGACGCCTTCCTCGCGGGTCACCGACAGTGGCGCGTCGACGAACTCCAGGCTCTCGCCGGTGTGAGACACACAGCCAAACCCCTTTAGCCAGACCCGCTCGCCCGCCGGCGGCAGGTCCGCGCGCTCGAGGAACACACCGCTCTCGACCGGAATCTCGCGACGGCCACGCTCCTCGAACTCGGGGTGGACCGGTGGGGTCCCGGTGTTGGGGCCACCCTCGACCGGCCGCTCGATTGCGCCGCCGCCGTGGCTGTCGGAATCTCGGACCAGAAAAGCCCGGTCGGTGTCCGCATCTATCCGCTCGCGGTTCTCCGCGTACACCGACGACATCGCCAGGTCGACGTTCGTGGTGGACATCCCGAGTTCGGTCATCGCGGCGACCAGCGCATCACCGCGGATGCCACGCCGGCGGAGACTGGCGACCGTCGGAGCGCGGGGGTCGTCCCAGCCATCGAGGTCACCCGCCTCGATGCGCTCCCGTATCGTGGAGGTCGACATCGGCACGTCGTAGGCCTCCACCTCGACGTGCCCCCAGTGGACCACCTCCGGGTACTCCCAGTCGAAGTAGTCGTAGACGAAGCCCTGGCGTTTGGCCGAGTCCTGCAGGTCGATACCGCGGATGATGTGAGTGACACCGGTCAGGTGGTCGTCGACGCCGCTCTGGAAATCCAGCATCGGCCAGCAGCGGTAGTCGGCGGCCGCCTCGCGGGGGTGGGGCGTGTCGACCATCCGGAAGGCGACCCAGTCCCGCAGCGCGGGGTTCGGGTG
>JAQCNG010000148.1 GCA_028275145.1 Halovenus sp.
GCTCCGCTGGGAGGGGCCGGCGGAGTTCGACCTGGAGACACTCAGCGCAACGTTCGCCGGGGATTCGTCCGACGGGAGTCCCGATGACACCGGGAGCCCAGACGGTACCGGCGACACAGGTGACTCGGACGGCAGCAGTATCGGACTTCTGTGGCCCGCTGTGGCGGGTCTGAGCGTGGCAATCGCAGTTGTGGCGGCGGTACTGATGTTCTACCGCGAGCGCCTGGGTGGGGAGTCCGGTGAGAGTTCCCCCGACGACGGTGCCGGTTCTAGCACAGCGGCCACCGAATCGGCGACGGACGGTGGTGGAGAGGCCGGAGCCGGGGGTGGCACCGCCACCGGGAGAGCAGAGCCAGACAGGAACGAACCGACCGGAACAGTGAACACAGACCCACCCGGAGCGACCACCGACCCCGTGGACGAGACACTCCTCAGTGACGAGGAACGCATCGAGCGCTTGCTCGAACACAACGGCGGGCGGATGAGACAGGCGGATATCGTCGACGAGACCGGCTGGTCGAACGCGAAGGTTTCACAACTGCTCTCCTCGATGGCCGAGGAGGACCAGGTCGACAAACTCCGTATCGGCCGCGAGAACCTCATCTCGTTTCCCGACGTGGACGTGACCGACTTCGACGACGACCCCTGACGGCTCAACCTCGGCGGCGGTACGGTCGACTCGTCGACGCCCTGTACCTCGCTGCCGTGGCGATGGTCACAGCGGTGAACAATCACCACGATGACAGCGACGACCACAAACGTTTATTACCCCGGGCGCCGCCCTCGCCGCCGGGACCGGGGGCTCCGTCTTGAAACTGCTGAACGTGGTGCCACACAGGACACCGGCCCCGTCCGCGTCGGGTCCGACGACGGTACGCTCTGAACTGCTCCGGGGTCAAGTGGTTCGAGAGTTCTCGTCAGCTGCTCGCGGGCATCGCCCGCTCGCAGGTTCGTTGGACGGTGTCCAACGCTCATCACGGAAATCTTCGATTTCCGAACGACCACGAGGCACTCTGCCTGCTTTTCGCTGTAGACGGGGAACGCAAACTCGGGCGACTGGGACGACGCTGTCGTCCTGCTGCGGAGCGGCCCGACGGAGCTGCTGGACCCCCCCGGAGTTGCTGGCGCTCTCCTGACCGGTGCTGGTCGCGGTGTGTCTGTGTGTACATCGGAACGTGAGATTCCATGACCCCGCTCGGACGGTCCGGCAGCCCAGTCTGAACAGACGAACGACAGGTACGAGCCGGGTCGAGCGTCGACTCCGTTTCGAGCCGCGAGACTGCGAGTCGGGTTTAGATGTGGTGACGGCAAACCTGGAGACATGTCACCGGAGAGTCCACGCAGCACACGAGTCTCGCGACGCAACTTCCTCGCCGCCGGTGCGGCAGTGGCAACGGCCGCGGTTGCCGGATGCACGGAGAGCACTGTCAACTGGTTCGCGGACAAGGTGTTCGAGGAGGTCAACGTGATGAACGGCTATGAGGATAGCGTCACCGGAAGCATCACCGTCACGGGTCCGAGCGGGGAGACCAGACTCGACGACGAGTTCGATGTCGCTGTCGGGCAAGAGTACAACGGTGAGGGCGACTCCCCGGTGTTCGAGGATGTCTGGGCGGGTGAGGGGTCGTACGACGTGACCGTCGAGTTCGACGACCCGGTCGAGGACGTAACAGAGGCATCCGAGACGGTGTCGGTATCCGACCCCGATGACGAGATGCTGGTGGTCGCGATTGCGTTCGACGATGTCGACGAGACGGTCGCGTTCCGGGTCGGTGACAGCCTCACCGATGCGGTCCCGGAGGAAGACAACTGAGTCGTGTCGGTTCGACGCTGTGCTCTGCTCCCTGCCGGATGCCGCTTCGACACGTGTGTCGCACCCGTCGAGCGCTGATGCGCCCACACAGCGGAGACCCGTGCTTCGACGCGCTCTGCTGTGCCAGTCTGCGTGACCCACGTGGACACTCTCCCTGAACTGATACGTCTTGATACACTGTGCGGTCTCCGGACACTACCAGTGGAGCCGGCTCTGTCCCGGGACCTGCCGGTACGCCCCGGGTTACCGCTCTGCACCTCCTGCCCGCGGTCGCCGGGCAGTCTGTCGGTGAGCGACCCTGAGGGCCACGAACGGTGCTGTCCTCACACTCCGGCGTACAGCACGCACGATCTCTCCTGTGAGTGAACCTGGGGACAACTGGTCCGAGAGTGTTCGTCCCTCGTCAACACGGAGCTCTCCGATTTTCGTACGACCGGGCGGTACCCGGCCTGTTCCGCCCGTGAAGTACCTCGGGGTCAAGTGGTTCGAGAATCGAAGATTCTCGTCATCACAGAAGACGTAGTCTTCCGAACGACCCCGAGGCACTCTGCCTGCTTTCTCTGTAGAATGTACTACGCATACAACTACCGACTCAAGCCGTCCGACGCCCACCGTGAGGAGTTGGACCGCCACCGCGATATTTGTCGGCAACTCTACAACCACACGCTCTACCGCCTCAACGAGTACCAAGATGAACACGACGAACTGCCGTCCATGACCACGCTTCGGTCAGAGCTACCCGACCTCAAGGAGTGGTGGGGCGACCTCTCCGACGTGTACTCGAAGGTTCTCCAAACCGTCGTAGAACGGCTGTTCGACAACCTCAAAAGCCTCTCCAAGCTCGAGGAGAACGGCTACGGCGTCGGCCAACTCAAATGGAAGCCACCACGGGAGTTCCGCAGTTTCACGTACAGCCAGTCTGGCTTCAAGCTCAACAAGAAGGGCGGTCAGGCTGTGCTGTCACTCTCGAAACTCGGAGACATACCGATTCGGCTCCACCGCGCCATCCCCGACGTTCACAAGAGCGACAGCTCTTGTGCAGCCCATCAGAAATCTTCGATTTCTGAGGACGACGCGAAGCTCAAACAGGTCACGGTCAAGAAGGAACCGACGGGCGAGTGGTTCGCCACCTTCGGCGTCCAAATGGACCACGAACCGCCCGAACCGCCAGAGAACCCCGAGAAGTGCGTCGGTATCGACGTGGGGATTCTCAAGTACGCTCATGACACCGACGGCACGGCGGTCGGGTCGCTCGACCTTTCAGACGAACGCGACCGCTTGGAGCGCGAGCAACGGAAGTTCTCGCGCAAACAGCACAGGTCGAACAACTACGAAAAGCAACGGCGTCGAGTCGCGGAGTGTCACGCCGACCTCCGACGGAAGCGCCGCGACTTCCTCCACAAGCTCTCGGCGTACTACGCTCGGGAGTACGACCTCGTGGCGGTCGAAGACCTGAACGTGAAGGGGATGATGGAGTCGCCGTCGAACAGCCGCAACACGGCGTCCGCCGCGTGGCGAACGTTTCTCTCGTTGCTCGAATACAAATGCGAGCGTGAGGGGACGCACTTCGTCGCGGTCAACCCGAGAGGGACGACCAAGGAGTGCGCGTCGTGTGGGGTTTCGACGGACAAGCCGTTGTGGGTGCGTGAACACTCCTGTCCTGCCTGCGAATTCGAGGCAGATAGAGATGCGAACGCAGCGCGGAACACCCTTTCTCGCGGTCTCACAAAAGTAGGAGTGGGACGCTCCGAATTACCGCCTGTGGAGACTGCGCTCTCTACGGGGACCACTACGGTCCCTGCAAAGCGCGTCGTGGAAGCAGGAAGCCCTACCCTCAAGGAGCGAACGGCGTCAGCCGTGAGCGAGTAGGGTAGGGTAGTTCACACCGCCCCGAACGGAGCCCAGACAGACCGCGATGACGCCCGACAGCATCACCGAAGCACTGCGCGAATACGCCATCCCCGTCGACGCGCTCGACCCGGGCGCGGCATCGGTGGACCCGCTGGAACACGGGCACCCGGAGGAGGTGGCAAACGCGGTGTCGGCGCTCGTCGGCATCGACGAATCCACCGGGAGGCAACCGGTCGTCGTCGGCCTCGGCGAGACGACCCACGGCACCCGGGAGTGTTTTCGGCTGAAAATCGGGCTGATACAGTTGCTCGTCGCCCGTGGCCTCCGGACCGTCGCCTTCGAGGCAGACGTCACCGCCACGCTCGGGCTGGATGCCTACGTCCGCCGGGGTGAGGGGGACCCGGCGACTGCACTCGCCGGACTGGAGAAGTGGATGTGGCGCGTCGAGTCGACCCGTGACCTGCTCTGCTGGCTCCGGTTGTTCAACCGCGGCCGTGCCCCCGACGACCAGGTCCGGGTGCGTGGTGTCGACCTGGGCCACCCCGCGGCACCGGCGACCCCGCTCCGGTCGTACTTCGAGGGCGTCGACCCCGGCTACGCCGAGCAGAGCGACGCGCTCGCGAAACTCGACGCAACCGCCGAGGCCCCTGTTCCAGACGACCCGGACGAGCGCGAGCGCACACTCGACGCCGTCGAGGCGGTGGTCGACACGCTCGACAGCAGACTCGCGGCCGACCAGTCGACGTACGTGGACGCGGCCGGCCGGCGGCGCTGGGAGCACGCGCGACACCTGTGTCGGGTCGTCGAGCGGACCTGTGACTGGCACCGGGTGCGACACGAGAAACCGGGACCACACGAGGCGGGGATGCAGCGGCGCGACCGGCACATGGCGAGCAACGTCGGGTGGTGTGCCGACCACGACCCCGGCCGGGGCGTCGCTGTCTGGGCACACAACATCCACGTCGAGCGGGGCACCTTCGACGACGGACGGGTCTGGAGTGACGCGACCGGGATGGGCGGGTTTCTCGCCCGGGCGTTCGGTGACCGCTACACCCCGGTGGGGTTCGACGCTGGTGAGGGGCGTTTCCGCGCGGTCGGCACGGATGACACCGGCGGCCGGGGGCCACGGGAGTTCGCGTTCGGCCCGCGACCCGGGGGAACTGCCCGGTTCGAGCAGGTTGGCGACGCGCCCTGGCTGCTCGACCTGGGGGCGGCCGCCGGTGACCCGCGACTGCAGGGGTGGGTCGACCGGCCACAGCAGATGCGGTGTGTCGGCACGGTGTACGACCCCGACGCGCCGGCCGAGCACACGCTCCAGACCCCGCTCACCGCGTTCGACGGACTCGTGTTCGTCGCCGAGTCGACCCCCTCGCGGCCGGTCGCGGAGAGTAACCGGTAGCGGGTCTCGCGGCGGAGCGCCTGGGACGGTGGCGTGTCAAACAACCGCATGGGAGAGGTCGGCTCCGGCAACGTGCTCGTGGAGCGAACCGGCCACCGCGGTGACGGTACGCTAACATACTGTGTCTGTGAGAAACGCATATACATACTAGGTCCATATAACTCTCTCACACACATGCCGACCAGCACGCGTCCAACCCGACACAGGGTGTGCCCGCGTGTCGCCAGCAGAGCGAACTCGAGACGTTCTGTGGCAGGCGTACGTCCGGTGGGCCAGACAGCCGTGGCACTCCCGGAAACCGGGCATCGTGGGCCGCCGGGCGACGGTGCTGTTCCGGTCACACGAGCTGTGTACGGGCGCGGGACAGCAGAGCGGGGGTGGCGATGAGCGCTGCCGGACTCCGGGTCGAGTTGCATCTCCAGCCGACCACAGAGCTGGACGGTATCAGAGCCGCCACCGAGAGCGAGGCCGTCGAACTCGACAACGCGATGTACACCGGGAACGACCACTGGTACCAGCATCTCACCGTCACGTCCGAACTCGACCGTTCGGCACTGCGGGAGCGACTCTCGGCTGTCGTCGACAGGGTCACCGGCATCTCCGCGGCCGAGTTCGACGACGACACCTACTACGTGCTGGTCCGGGTCGAGGAACCGGAGCCGTTCGTCGTGACCAGTGTCGCCCGGACCGGTGCGATACCCCACCGTGTCTGGTTGCTCGACGGACACCTGAGCGTGACTGCCTCGGTGAGTGACTGGTCGCACCTGCGGCGTGTGGCGGACCGACTGGAGGACGATTACCGGACGTTCGACCTCCTGCGCAGCGCACAGGTCGAGACGATGGGGTTCCCGCTGGGCAACCACAAGTTCAAGCACGCGGTCCACAGCAGTATCCCGGCATCACAGCTCGAACTGCTCCGGACGGCCCACCGTGAGGGCTACTTCGACGTCCCCAGGTCGGTGACCGCGGCCGAACTGGCCGACATCGTCGGCATCAGCCAGTCGACGCTGAGCGAGCGACTGCGGCGGGCACAGGACGCGCTGCTCGGGGTCATGTTCGGCAGCCAGTGACTCCCGGCCGCGGTGACCGACCACCGCACACACTCAGGATACGAACCGGCCGTGTCCGGAAACACCCTGCTCCTGTCTCTGAGGACCGGCGCGGCAACGTGCGGCAACAGCCAGAGGCGACCACAGGATGTGCCAGCAGAGGGGGCTCTCTCCCTGCGCCCAGCACCAGCCCTCATAAACCTCATCTCGCTATAGCAACTGCCGGCGGCCCCGGTATCGGGTGCGCCCACCGGGTGTCGGCGGCGGCCGGGCGGTTCAGCAGGTTCAGAGTCGCCGTTGCAGGGCCAGTCGATGCTCTGAGCCGACAGTATAATTGGGCTGGGGAGTAACAGACAGATATGGAAATGCGGGATGCCATCGAGGCAGACGCGGGGCGACTCGCGTCGTTAACAGACGCGCCGCGCGATGTGATGCGTAACCTCGTTCACGACCGGACGGTGCGTGTCATCGAGGAAGAAGAGGATATACGGGGATTCGTCAGCTACGATGCCCGCGAACAGACCGTCTACGTCACACAACTCGAGGGTGACGACGGTGTGTACCCGGAGTTGCTGGACGAACCGGTGCGGTTCGCACAGACCGAGGAGATGGCAGTCGAGTTGCTCGTGCCGGACACCGAGGCCGAGATGCGCGATGCCGCGTCCGACGCCGGTTTCGAGCGCACCGGCGGGGGCCCCCAGTTCGACGGCGAGTCGACGACCCGCTACCGCATCGACAACCCGTAAACCGGTCGAAGCGCTTTAACGCTCCTGTTGCCTACGCTGTTGTATGCAGCACGTGAAGGTACCCGACGACCGTATCGGGGTTCTCATCGGGCAGGGTGGCGAGACGATGCGCGAAATCGAAGCGCGCGCGGAGGTACGACTGGATATCGACTCCGAATCCGGCAACGTCGCTATCGAGAAGGTCGGCGACCCGGTGAAGGGGCTCAAAGGCCCAGACATTGTGAAGGCAATCGGTCGCGGATTCGCCCCGGCGGAGGCACTGGGCCTGCTCGACGACGACATGATGATCTTCGAGATTGTCGATATCGGTGCCGCGACGCGCAACAAGCGGGACCTGCGCCGCCAGAAGGGCAGACTCATCGGGGAGGGCGGCCGCACCCGCGAGTTGATGGAGGAACTCACCGGCGCGTCGGTCACAATCTACGGTTCGACACTCGCCACCATCGGCGGTCCGAAACAGGTCGAGGCGGTCCGGGAGGCCGCGGAGATGATTCTCGACGGTGCTCCTCACGGCGCCGTCTACTCCATGCTCGAGGAGCGCCGCCAGGAACTCAAGCACAAGGGCATGGAGTACCACCCCTTCCAGGGCTGACACCGCGAGACTCTCTGTGTACTGTCAGGTGGCGACTGTCGCCCCGAGCAACATCAGCAGTGCCCCGAGCACGGAGAACCAGACCCACCCGCCCACCTCCGTCTCGGAGGCGTCGGGACGGGCCAGCGCGTAGCCACTCGCCGCGAGGACGACCAGTCCGCCCACCACCGACGCCGATGGGCCGGGTGCGGGGCCGTCGAAAAGGAGTGTGGATAGCCCGGAGCCGAGAAAGACGAGTCCGGCCAGACCCAGCGAGGCGTAGTGGAGCGTGTGCCGCGTGAGCAGTCGACTCCGGAGCGGTTGCTGTGCAGCCATGTCGAACTGTAGCCGTGCTCGGCGCAAGAGCGTTCGGGTCCCGTGGGTTCAAGTACCAGCACGGGACCACCCGGCGCATGGACCTCGATGCGCCGATGGACGCCTGGTACGTCTGGGTGGGTGTCGCGCTAGTCAGCATCGGTCTCGTGGCGTTCGCGGTGGGGTTGCCGTCACAGCCACCGCCGGACGCCGGGCGGGCGGCGGCGGCTATCGACCGTGTCGGTGCGAGCGAGCACGACGCGGTGACGAGTCTCGACCACGGTGGCGAGGCGGTCCGGGTTGGTCCCGAGCGGATTGCACTGCGCAACCGCGGCGGCACCGACCGCGCGACGCTCTCGTTTGGCCCCGTTCTGCCACGGGAGGCGCTCGCGCTGAACAGCAGCCAGCGGACCGTTCTCGATGGTGTTCTCGCGGGCGAGCAACCGCTGCCGGGGTACCTCCACGACACCATCTCCGACGCGCTCGAGAGTCTGGACACGGTATCCGGCGAGTGGCGGCCCGCCACCGACACGCTGCGCGCACGAAGCGTCAGAGTCGACGGCCAGCGAGTCGTGCTCGTGGCGGTGTGATACGGTCGTTCGTGACTCTTTAGCGCCACGGTGACACAAACTGCGTGTATCACGCCCTGACAGACCTATCTGTGACGTGGCCACAAAGATAATCACGAACGACCGTATGAGTCGGGCAGGACCCGTAGCGCGATAGCCGGCGGCCGGCGTCTCGCGGTGGTCGGAAGCTACATGAGGGAGCGCCCGGATGTCACAGCAAATGCGACTGGACGATTACTGGGGTGTCGGCCCGAAGACGCGCCGGCTTCTGACCGAGCAACTCGGCGTCGAGGCCGCAGTCGGGGCCATCGAATCGGGCGACGTGGGGAGGCTCGTCGACGCCGGACTCCCGCACGGGCGGGCGACGCGAATCCTCCGGCACGCCCACGGCGGCGAGGCGCTCGACGTGCTGGCCACGTCGGACACGCGCGAGGTGTACAAGCAGTTGCTCGAACTCGCGAGCGAGCACGCGGTCACGGACGATGCGCGCGACCGGGTGCGCATCCTGACGCCGCTCTCCTCGCGGGCGGCGATGGTCGACCGCCTCGACGACGTGCTCGCGGCGCGCGATAGCTGGGCGGCTCTCGACGGGTCCCGGCAGGAGGAGGCACTGGATATCTTCGCGCGCTACGACGACGCCGACGGTGACAGACGCGCCGCGGTGGAGGCGGCGCTGTCACTCCGGGATGCGGGGTTCGACACCGGCGTGTTCGCGGTGCTGGCCGACCTCGACACCGACGCACTGGAGGCGGCGCTGTCGGCACTCGCCGGCCTCTCAGCCGAGACCGGCAACCGGGTCGGCGCGGGTGCGGACAACCGCCTCGACACGCTCCGGGCACAGCTCGGCACCGTCGAGGACATGGCGGCGACCCCCGGGGACGTGCTCTCGACGGTGCAGTCGGCTGCCCGCGGCACGGCCGAGTTGCGCGAGGAACTCGGGCGGACCGTCGCCAGCGAGTCGTCGGTCGACCTCGCCCGGGTGCGCGAGGCGATGCCGGGCCAGCCAGTCGACGCCCGCTCGTTCGTCGAGGAGACACTCCGGACGCTCGCGGACGACCTGCGGACCGCCGTCACCGACCGCGAAGCCGAGGTTGCCGACCGGCTCTCGGACGTGCTCGCGGAGACCGAGCAGGCGGTCGAGCGGGCCGTCTCGGCGGTGGGGGAGATTGCCTTCGAGGTGTCGCTGGCGCGGTTCGCGCTGGCGTTCGAGTTGACCCGGCCGGAACTGGTCGAGCAACGGGCCACCGGTGTCGTCGACGCGCGGAACCTAGCGCTGGTCGACTCCGGGGTGGCGGTCCAGCCGGTCACCTACGCCGTCGGGGAGCACAGCCTGTCGGTGCCGGGGGCGAACCGGCCGCCGACGGGCGACCGGGTAGCCGTACTGACCGGCGCCAACAGCGGCGGCAAGACCACGCTGCTGGAGACGCTCTGTCAGGTGCAGTTGCTCGCCCAGATGGGGCTGCCGGTTCCCGCCGCCCGGGCCGAGGTTGGTGTCGTCGATACGGTGGTGTTCCACCGGCGACACGCCAGTTTCAACGCGGGCGTGCTCGAATCGACGCTCCAGACGGTGGTCCCGCCGGTCAGCGAGGCCGACCGGACGCTGATGCTCGTCGACGAGTTCGAGGCGATTACCGAACCCGGACGGGCCGCCGACCTGCTGCACGGACTGGTGACACTGACCGTCGACAGCGACGCACTCGGTGTGTTCGTCACCCACCTGGCCGACGACCTCGAACCGTTACCCGACCGGGCGCGTGTCGACGGTATCTTTGCCGAGGGGCTGACACCGGGTCTCGACCTGGAGGTGGACTACCAGCCCCGCTTCGAGACTGTCGGTCGGTCGACCCCGGAGTTCATCGTCTCGCGACTGGTCGCAAACGCCACCGACCGTGCCGAGCGGTCGGGCTACGAGCATCTCGCGGAGTCTATCGGCGAGCGTGCCGTCCAGCGGACGCTCGCTGACGCACGGTGGTCGGGGTAATGGTCCCGAGCGCGGCCAGGAGAATCTCCTCGAGTTCGGCGGGCACGTCGGCGTACTCGCTGGGCGGTGTCGGGTCGTCGTCCATCACGGCACGCATGACCTGCGTCGGTCGCCCATCGAAGGGTGGCCGGCCGGTGAACAGTTCGTAGAACACCGCGCCGAGCTGGTAGATATCGGTGATGTCGTCGACCGGACCGTACGCCTCGTCGAACTGCTCGGGCGCGGCGTAGTGGGGCGTGACACCCTCGACGCTCTTGGAGTGTCTGAACAAGTGTTTTGAGAGCACCCAGTCGGCGACCTTCGGGGCGTCCCAAGCGTCCAGGACCGAGCGAAACAGGATGACTACCCGTGACATGCCGCTCGGTGGACAGATAGGTTCGTGTGACGGTGGGCAGTCACGACCCGCGCGTACCCGTCACGACATGCCGGTTTCTCGCTCATGGGTTAAACCACGACCGATTCTACCCGAGAATCTCCTCGATACGCTCGACTGGGGAGTAGTATCCGCGTTTTGCTCGCCAGTCATCCAGCCACTGGTTCGCGGTGCTGGCGTCGATTTCGCCCCGGTGGATACCGACGACGAGGAGTCCGACCGACCCCGTCACCTGGACGCCTCGCTCCGTCGCCGTCTCGCGGGCGGCGAGGTCGTCGGTCGCAAGCGTTCCCTCGCGTGCTATCGCGCCGAGCAGCGCCTCCGCCTCACCGCTGTCGAGGCGGTCCCGGATTGCCGTCTCTCCGGTGGATTGCTCCTCGACGCCGAGCAGCGTGATGTCGTCGCTAATCCGAGCGAGTGCGTCGTCGAGAAAGTCGTAGTCCCGGGCGTATCCCCGTTCGAGTTCTGTCTGCACTCCGGGGACAGTGGCAGGCCGGTCGAGAATGTCGACGAGCGCGTTGACTGTGCCGGTACTGGCGAAGTTGCTGAGCACGGTCGCGTCGAGAACGACCGGCTGGCGGGGAGTCGCCGACATCGATGGCGCTACTCCAAATCGAGGGCAATATCGACCTCGTCCCGTAGCTCCTCCGTGGAGCGAGGCCCGTACAGTGCGTCGAATCCGGCGCTTTCGAGTAGCTCCTCAAACTCCCACCGGGTCATTCCCGCGTTCTCGGCGGCCTTTCCGAGCGAAATCTCACCGAGGACGTACTGTCCGATGGCAGCCGCTAGCGTGTCGTCTGCCGCATCACGCCTTGCCTCGGCCATACTCGTGTGTTGGTCGGTACCGGTAATAAAGACTGGGCCCACTTTGGACGACTGGGTGAACACTCACGCTCGAGTTCCCGTGCTCTATCTATGACAGCGAGAGAATCCCGCCGTTGACGCCGGGCGTGAATCGCGTCCACTTTCACTCCACTTTCCACGGGTTTATTTCCACCGGGGTCGAATACTAAGGTAACTCGAGCGCCGAAATCAATCCGGGAACCACTTGGAGTCCTCCCCGCCGACACGCACCGCACGGTGCTCACAGTACCCCTACCCCTGCAACACGGGATGGGGTGACGGTACGACTCAATCCAACCCCTGCGGCACTTGAGCCTGTCCACCGTGGTTGTTCGAAAATCTTCGATTTTCGTGATGAACGTTGGACACCGTCCAACGAACCTGCGAGCGGGCGATGCCCGCGAGCAGTTGACGAGAATCCCCGATTCTCGACCCACAGAACGGACAGGCAGGCCGATGGCACGGCCCGTGCGCCCCCGACCGCGAACGGCGGGGGCGAGTCCGATGTAGTGTCGGACACTGTGCAAGGAGATACCGTGTCCCTTCGGGGATACCGAACACGCCACACCGTCTCACGG
>JAQCNG010000152.1 GCA_028275145.1 Halovenus sp.
GAGTGCGTTCGTCCTCGAGGCGAGGGAGGCAGTATGACCGGCGACGACCGCGACGGGTCCAGCGGCAGTCGACAGGTCCGTATCGAGACCGACCACGGCGACCACGAGACGGCGCTGCGACTCGCGCGGGCGCTCCGGCCCGACAACACAGCCGAGATGGACACCCGCGTCGAGGGTGCTCGTCTGGTGACCACAGTCGACCGCGAGCGCACGGGCAGTCTCCAGTCGACCGCCGACGACTACGTCGTGAACCTCCAGACCGGCACGCGGGTCGTTACCGCCGACGAGGAGACCGGAGACACGGCCCGGACGCGCAACCACAACACGGATAGCAACGGAGACACAACCAGCCGAAACACGAGCGAGACGGACACGAGCGACACAACACACGGAGACAGACAATGAGTGACAGATCAGTATCCAAGCAGAAACAGGAGAAGCGCTGGTACACGGTGCTCGCGCCCGAGCAGTTCGACCGGGCGGAGATCGGGCAGACCGTCGCGGCGGAGCCCGACCAGGCGCTGGGGCGGACAATCGAGACGACGCTCGCGGACCTGCGCAACGACGCGAGCGGGAACAACACGAAGCTGAAGTTCAGGATAACCGAGATGGCCAGCGACACGGCCTACACGGAGTTCATCAAACACGAGATGACACGCGACTACATGCGGAGTCTGGTGCGGCGTGGCTCCTCGAAGGTCGCGGCATACGTGACGGCGCTGACGACCGACGACTACCGGGTGCAGGTTCAGCCGGTCGCGCTGACGACGAAGTCGGCCGACGAGAGCCAGGAGAAGGCCATCCGGCGGACGATGATCGACATCGTCGAGGAGGCCGCGACGGAACGAACGTTCGATGACCTCTCGGACAGCGTCGTCGAGGGCCGGCTCTCCTCTGCCATCTACAACGAGGCAAAGACCATCTACCCGCTGCGCCGGGTGGAGATACAGAAGATGACGATGGAGGCCCGTCCGGAGGAGGTCGCAGCCGAACAGGAAGCCAGCGTCGACCTCTGAACGCCTTCTCTCGACAGTCACCCGACGAGCCGAACCGGTGCCCAGCCACCGCTCACCCGCATCTGGTCGGTGAGCGGCCGGGGGCCAATCGGAGCCAGCGGTGGCCGGTCGGGGGTCAGGTCGCACGAGCACGAGCACGGGCACGAGCGTGAGCGTGAGCGCGGGCCAGTCTGGCGGCAAATGTGCAAGGTCTTAGTAGATGGCCGAGAGAGTAGTGACAAGATGAACGTAGAAGATATCATGACCCCGCGCGAGGACGTCGTCGCGGTCGAGATTCCCGGTACGCGGGACGACGCGCTGGAGTATCTGCAGGACAGGGCGTTCTCTTCGGTTCCGGTGGTCAAGCAGACCGAGGACGGTGAGGTGTTCCGCGGCATCGTCTCCCGTGGGGCCCTCATCGAGCGGCCCGACGAGGACCAGCTCGCACTGCTCGCCGACGAGGTGGAGCCGACGACCCGCGACGCGTCGGTGTCGGCGGTGGCCGAGCGGATGGTGACGAGAGGCGACCGTCGTCTGCCGGTCGTCGACGGCGACCGACTCGAGGGTATCGTCACGGTTACCGACGTGGTCCGGGCAATCGCACGCGGTGAGGGGACCGAACTGACCGCGGCGGCCGTCGCGGGCGAGTCGATCAACTGTGTTTTTTCGGGCACACCGTTGCCGGTGGCCGAGCGGGAACTCGCCTACGCCGACGTCCCGTACGCGGTCGTGCTCGACGAGGAGGG
>JAQCNG010000158.1 GCA_028275145.1 Halovenus sp.
CGTTCTCGCGGTCGCGGGTCACCAGCACGTCGTTCATGATGCGGGCCATCGTTGTGTCGATGTCGAGCGACTCGCGGTCGGTCACCGCGGTGAGTTTCTCGGCCATCTCGGGCAGGATGGTGCCGAGTTTGTCCTGTTTCTCGCGGCGCTGTTGCATCGAACGGCGCCGGTTGAGGAAGCTCTTCAGCTCCCGAGCGCTCTCCCGGAGACCGAGCTCGATCTCCTTTTCGATCTCGGGGACGTTGGCGATGGCGTCTTTGGACTCGCTGGTGAACGGCACGTTCGTCGAGGCGACGTGGACCATCACCACCACGGGCCCGTTCGGGATGCCGGTGCCGCCGGGCTGGTCGAGCCCGTAGTTGCGCCAGTTGATGTTCTTTACCACGTCGGTGGTTGCACAGGCCCCGCGCTGGTACACCAGCGGCACCCGGTTGGCAAAGCGTAACACGTCGGCCGTCCCCGCGCTCTCGATATCGCCGCCGTAGGCGAGCCCCGTCTCGACGATGAACGGGTCGCCGCCGTGGACCGAGGCGTCCCGGGTCGTGGTGGCAAAAAAGTCGGCGTCGTACTCCTTGCCGAGCCCCGCCTCGACCAGGTCCGCGGTGATGGGGGCCAGACAGCCCGTCGGCGGCGAGATGATGTCGGTCTCCCGCATCGCCTCGAGTAGCTCCGAGGCCGTGTCACGGCTGCCGGCCACGGCAGCCACCTTCGGCGGGTCGTCCGGCACGCTGGCGGCCCCGGTCCACAGCTCCTCGACAATGTTCTCCCGGGCGGTGTCACCGACGGTGGCGTCGTCGTGCTGTTCGGTCATGTCGGCGGCCCGGTCGACGTACGCCCGGAGCGTGTCACGGGTGACCCGGTGGCGCTCACCGGGGTCGAACTTCGCCGCCAGTCGCTCCGCGAGCGCCTGCACCACCGCGTCGTCCTTTCGTCTGGTCGTGGCCGCGTCCACCAGCACGTACAGGTCGGGCGTGCGCTCGGCGGTGACCGACGCCCAGGCGGCCGCGACGGCCCGCTCGCGGACAGTCGAGCCGAACGTGGTGCCGTAGTCGACCTGCACCTGGTTCGCCTCGCTGTCGACTGCCGCGACCACCTCGTGGTGGGCGATTCGCTCACCGTCCAGCGCATCTGCAACCCGGGCCGCAAAGTCCGCCGTGGCCTCGGCACTCTTGTTGGCGACGGCCTCCTCGACGGCTCCCTCGATGTCAGTCTCGTGGGTGCGGGGGGGCTGCCAGGTCATCTCGCGCCCGAAGTAGCGGTCACGGAAGTTGTCGATGACCGAGTCGGCTGTTTTCGCCCCGACCCGGGTGAACTCCCCCTGCAGGAACCCCGAGACAGAGTAGGAGTCTGTCGTCTCGGCCATCTTGATGAGCGTCCCGAGTTCGACCCCGTGGGGGTGGGGCCGTATCTCCTCAGTCTCGGCGGGTAACTGGTCGGTTGCTCGCTCGTACTTGAACTGGCCCTCGGGCTCGCGCAACTCGATGCGGGCGTGTGGGTTGACCACCGCCGTGTGCTTGATGTAGTCGTGGAGCTGCTGGCGGGCACGCATGTTCGCCTCCATCTCCAGTTCGATTCGTGTCCCGTGTGGTCGCTCCCAGGAGCGGGTCTCCTCGCGGCTTATCTCCGGCTCGTTCTCGTCGGTGTCGACGATGAGTTCGAAGTACTCGGCCGCCTCGCTCCCCTGTGTCCGGGAGGTTATTTTCGCTGGCTTGCCCGACGTGAGCTGTGAGTAAAGCACCGCAGCCGAGATGCCGATTCCCTGCTGGCCGCGGGCCTGAACCCGCTTGTGGAACCGTGACCCGTACAGCAGTTTCCCGAATATCTTCGGCAACTGGTCTCTCGTGATACCGGGCCCATTGTCCTCGATTGTGACCCGGTAGTAGTCGCGGTCCTCCTGGATTTCGACGTAGATATCCGGCAGGATGTCTGCCTCCTCACAGGCGTCGAGGCTGTTGTCGACCCCCTCCTTGACCGCGGTGACGAGCCCCCGGGCACCGGAGTCGAACCCGAGCATGTGGCGGTTCTTCTCGAAGAACTCGGCGATGGAGATGGCCCGCTGACTCTCGGCGAGCTCCTCGGCGATGTCCTCCCCGCCGCCGAGTCGTGACTGCTGGGATGTCATCGGTTATAAGTTCCTACTGTCTCGGGCTTTAAACCTCGCACGCTAGCGCGGTGGAAGTGGAAACCGGGCGTACCGTGACCGGCCGAGCAGGGCTGTTCTGGGTCCGGCACGGGTTCGGTCACCGGTTGGACGCGACCGGCGCCGGGGGTGACCCGAATGTTCGTTCGGGCGAGCGCCCGACTCTCTCTCGAGCGACAGTCGGGCCGAGAGCCCAGCGCTCAGAGCAGAACCGAGAAGATCAGGTAGGGAATCAGAAAGACAGCAGCCGTCAGCAGCGCCAGTATCAGCGAGTAGCTGATGACCGTCGCGACGGCCGTCACCCACGCCGGATGCCCGATATCCACCGGAAGCTCCATAGCCCGGCTTGTGGCTGTCGGGATTTAACTGTTTTCGAGGGGTCGCCTGCGACCAGGCCGTCCGCGACAGTTTTTTGCGCGCAGGTGACGGGAGTTCGCACATGCGTATCGACCGTCAGGTGTTCGTGAAACTCATGCTCGGAACGTTTCTGACGCTGATTCTGGCTTTCGTGGTGCGGGGGACGAGCACCGTCGTCGTCGGTTCAGAGACCGCACAGGTGGTCGCTGCGCCGGTGTTTGTGTTTGCGGTCGGCATGGCGGCGGCGGCCTTTCTGCTCTCCGTGCTGGTCAAACTCGGTCTGGTCGACACCGGGGAGCCGGCCGACGCTGACAGCGTCGGCGGTTGACCGGTCGACACCGACTCACCCCTCCGCCTGGGCAACGGGAACGCGGGTGTCCTCGTGTTCGACGACGAGTCGGCGGTGGTCGCCGCGCCTCTCTACCCCGACCGTGAGTTCCGCGAGTCCCGCCGACCCGGCGAGGTCGACCGTCAGGCTCTCGTTCGTCGGCGGGATGGCGCGCTCGCCGACAGTCTCGTTGTCGTAGGTGACACGCAGGCGGAACTCGCCGGGTGCCGGGACCACCGACAGGGCGTGACCGGCGATGCGCGCGTCGGCCCGTCTCGGGTCGGACTGGAACGGGTGCACCCGCCGGTCCTCGTGTTCGAGGGCGACGGCATAGACGGTGTCGTTGCCGACGACGTGCCAGTCTGACCGCTCGACGTGGACCGACTCGCGCCAGCCCACCCCGCCGACGACTGCGGTTGCGTTGCCGCTGTGAGCGAGCTGGTCGGGTTCCTCGACCGACGCCCAGAGGTCCCGCCGCTCGCTGACGACGATAACGCCGCTGTCGTTCAGGTCGAATCTGCCGTGTGGGACCTCCTCGGCGTAGGTGACGGTGTAGTCCTGAACCGAGATGGCGTCGGTGTCGGGAACCGGGTCCTCGTCCATACCGATGCTGTTTGGCGGGACACTGGAGAGTGCAATCACCACCGTAATCACCACGACTCCCCCGACGACGATGTCCCGGAGTGTGACCGAACCGACCAGTTGTTCGTCCTCGATTGCGATCATCGCCACGATAACGGCCGCGAGAAAGAGCACGAAGATGACACCGAAACCCTGCCAGCGGGTGTAGACGTCGCCGCTGCTGGTCGCGTACGACCAGAGGCTTCGCACCAGCACGACGAGGACGACAGCGAGCGCGAGTCGGCCGATGTCCGGCCGGCGGTTGCGGTGTCGGAGCAAGGCAAAGGCGACGAGCACACCGAGCAGGAACCCGACCAGGTGGGCCTGCACGTTGACGCCGGCCCAGGCTGGCGGTCCCGGCCCGCCGGCGTCGGCGGTCACCCGCAACACGGGCGTCTGCAGCGCCCGGAACACGACGGTCACCCCGGTCAGTGTGACCATCCCGACGATGGTCGCCAGCGGGAGCAACACCACCGCCACCCCGAGGAGGAAAAACACTGTTCCGGAGTAGCCCAGCGAGAACCCCCGCGCGAACACCGAGGTCAGCACGCTGATTGTGACCAGTCCGAGCGGAAACCAGACGAGTGCACGCGCCACCGGTCTGTTGAGGCGGCCCCGGCCGTCGCCGGGGTCTCCACCCGCGTCGTCCTCCGACCGGCCGACCACCGGGGGTTTGGCCGGCAGTCGGCGGCCGGTGTCGTCGGGCGGGTAGTGACCCCAGGCGTACTCCACCAGCGGCGCGAGCACGAGCGTCGCGAGCAGGTTGTTGAGCAGGTGACCCGGGCCCGCGTGGCTGAACCCCGCCGCGAGCATCCCCAGCACGTAGGAGTACGACCAGCTTCGGAACGGGAGCACGGCGGGGTCACTCCAGTTCTCGAGACCGCTCTGGACGAACAGGTAGACGAGCACGACGAGCAGGATGCTCACGAGCGACCCCCACGGCACCCCGAGAACGAACCTGTCGGTGAGTGTCTCGCGCCATCGACCCCTGCCGTCGAGATACCAGACGAACACGAACACCACCCCGAGCACCAGCAGGATACCCGCTCGCAGAGCCATCTCGAGAACCATCGTCTGTACCTTGCAGCGCACGACCCTGAGTTATTCGGTCGGTGCCGGCCGGTCGAGTCGCTCGCCCCGGACGGTGACACACCGCGTCCGGTTGCGAACCGAGTGCCGTGGGCTTTAGTACGCCCACATCGTACGCCGTGTGATGAGTTCTCAGTGGAGCCGAAGCACGTGGCTGGACGCGTGGACCGAGACCTCCGCGCAGATGGTCGAGAGCATTGTCGCGGCCAACCAGGCGACGATGGAGGCGTTCGGAGTCGCTCCGGAGAACGGAGCAGGGTCGGATACCGACGGCGACACGGAACCGGTCCGGGCCGCCGGGGCGGGTGACGAGCAGGCACCCGAGGGGGTCGGACCGGCCGGAGAGTTGCCGGACTGGGAGACGGAGACAACCGCCGAGACGGCGGCCGAACTCCAGGTTGGTGACCGCTTCGCGTTCACGAAGACACTCACCGACGAGGACATACAGGAGTTCGCCCGCGCGAGCGGCGACACGAACCCGCTACATCTCGACGACGAGTACGCAGAACAGAGCCGTTTCGGCGGGCGCATCGCCCACGGGACACTGGTCAGTGGTCTCATCAGTGCTGCGCTCGCGCGCATGCCCGGCCTCGTGGTCTACCTCTCACAGGACCTCGAGTTCCGGAACCCCGTTCCAGTCGGCGGGCGCGTCACGGCCGACTGCGAGATCGTCGAGAACCTCGGCAACAGGCAGTACCGCCTGTCGACGGTCGTCCGCGACGAGGAGGCGACGATTATCGACGGTGAGGCTGTCGTCCTCATCGACGAGGCCCCCGGAGAGGCGTAGCCGCCCGGTTCTCACCGGTCGCCGGCCTGGCTGAACTGCTCGACGTCGGCGGTGACGTGGATGCTGTCGGGGTAGTCGCGTTCGGCCGCCTGGCGGGCGAACTCGTTGTGGTCGACCACCTCGACGACCCGCGTGTAGACGGTGTACCCCCAGACGTCGAACGTTCCCTGCCCGACGCCCTTGTGCTGTGGGACGCGATAGCGGGAGGGTGGCTCCGCGTGTGGCCC
>JAQCNG010000298.1 GCA_028275145.1 Halovenus sp.
AACTGGTCGACTGTGCCTCGAGTGTCCGGGTCGACACGCCCTGACTGTGGGGTTGGATTCACATGAGGGGTACGGAGTGTGTCACGACGAGACCGTCGCAGTGTCCTTTGCCTCCGATTCGAACGGCAGTTCGATTACGCTTTCGGGTCCGTCACGCCGAATCGCCTCGATGGGGTCGAGCACCCGGGGTGTGAGCGTTCCCATCAGTTCGTCGTAACTCTCGAAGAACAGGGTCGGGCGCGAATCGACTGTCTCTCGGCGTTCGAGTGCCTGTGTTTTGCTCCGGACATCGGTGTGGAACTCGCCGGACGAGTTGACGGTAACGACGAGGGTGGGTTCGGTTCCGTCGCGCCGTAGCGGAGCTCGTCGGCCCATCCCGACGGATACGTGTCCCGCCGTCCGCATCACGAAGACACGAACGAGAGTCCCTTTCTCCGCCACGCTTACTACCCCTGCGGTCGAAGAGGGTAGTACGATGCTCGCCACGCTTCCGATACTGTTCAAGCGCGACAAGAAGCGCGCACTGTCGGTTGTGGCCGAGTGTCCATTCGGGAGGAGTGGGACAGTCCGAACCGCCTGTGAAGGGAACTCGCCTGCGGAGTCTGGAATCCCTGTGCCCACGTCGGGTATACATTCCGACACAGAAACACGAAACCCTGTCCGCAACAAGCCAGGGGCGGGTAGCCCCGAGCGCGGGATGTCAGGGTAGTTCACCGGGTACGCGCAACAGCCACACATGGTGACAGACCACATTGACGAGGTCGACGGGGCGATTCTGCACGCGCTACAGGAGGATGCACGGAACATGTCCTCGAGCGATATCGCCGAGCGCACCGGGACGTCGGACAGCACAGTCCGGAAGCGCATCCAGCGTCTGGAGTCGGCGGGTATCGTGAAGGGGTACAGCGCGGATGTCGACTACGACGAGTCGGGCTATCCACTCCGTATGCTGCTTTACTGTACCGCCTCAATTCCCGAGCGGGGGGAACTCGTTCCGGAGATACTGCGCATCGACGGTGTGGTGTCGGTCCAGGAACTGGTGACCGGCGAACAGAACCTTCTGGTGACTGCCGTCGGCGAGTCCGACGACGACATCACACCCGTGGCGCAGGCGCTCCTGGAACTGGGGCTCACCGTCGCCGACGAGGTGCTGGTCCGGAGCCACGAGACGACACCCTTCGGCGAGTTCGACCCGGAGCCGTAACCGACGGCTGTGACTCCCCCGGAGCAGTTCACTGCTCGAGACACTCTGGACAGAACGTTCCTCCAGAGCCTCCGGTATGAACACTCTGGTAACATAGATAGATTTAATACACAGTCCGTTCGAACACGCACCACGAGCGGCCGGGACCTGTTCGCCGGTGTGGAACGGTCGGGGAGCAGCGGTCGGTCGGGGACCAGACGATGACAGGAGAGAACGAGACGAGGACGGTCGGACCGCTTCCGGACGCGAACGAGTCGACGGCACGCCTGCCGGCGCTTTTCACACTTGCGGTGTGGCTCGCCTGGGTAGCGAGTCTGCTGGTGGTCGGCGCCCGACTCCGGGCCGGCGAGGGCTGGGAACTGGCCGGGGTGGTGTCGGTGGACGGACTGACAGTCGTGATGTGGGCCGTCGTCACGTTTCTCAGCGGTGTCGTGCACAGTTACTCCCGGCGGTACATGGCGGGAAGCGAGACGATGACCCGCTTTTTCACCCGTCTGTTCGGGTTCACCCTCGCGGTGGTGGTGCTGGTGGCGGCCGACCACATCGTGTTGTTCGGGGTCGCGTGGCTCGCGATGGGGCTGGTGATGGCCGACCTCGTCGGCACCGCCCGGGGGTGGCCACAGGCCCGCGCTGCCGCGTCGCTCGCTCGCCGGTACTTTCTGGCCAGTACCGCGCTCCTCGGTGTCTCCCTTCTGCTGCTGTGGTCGGCGACAGATGCGACGACAGTCTCGGGCATCGCCGAGCGCATCGACACCGCCCCGGAGACGACTGTTCTCCTCGCGGCAACGGCGCTGTTGCTCGCCGCGATGATACAGTCGGCGCTGGTGCCGTTTCACACCTGGCTCCTTTCCTCGATGACCGCGCCGACACCCGCGTCCGCGCTCATGCACGCCGGGTTCGTCAACGCGGGCGGTCTCCTCTTTGTCAGGTTCGCGCCGGTGGTCGGGTTCGACTCGCGGTTCATGCTGGTGGTAGTGGCCGTCGGCGCGGCGAGTGCGCTGCTCGGGAAACTCCTGAAGTCCGTCCAGACCGATGTAAAGACCAGACTCGGCTGTTCGACCACCGGCCAGATGGGGTTCATGATGCTGCAGGCGGGGCTGGGGTACTTTGGTGCCGCGCTCACACATCTCGTCTTGCACGGGTTCTACAAGGCGTACCTGTTTCTGGGCGCCGGGAGACAGGTCGAGCACACGAGTCCGTCACCGTCGGCCCCGGAGAACAGCGGGTTCGGCGTCGTCGGCGCAACCGTGACCGTACTGACCGCGGCCGCCGGTGGCGCGGTCTTTGCCACCCTGACCGGCAAGGGAACGACACTCGACAGCGGTCTCCTGCTGACCGGACTGGTGGCCCTGACGACGCTCCACGCAACCCAGACTGTTGTCCGACGGACCGGGGCCCGGCCGGGTCTCCGGTACGGGGTGGTCGTGGTCGTCCTCCTGCCGTCGATTGTCGTCTACGCCGGTGCCTACACGGCGATTACCGGCCTGCTGGGTGACCTCCCGCTCGTGACGGCACCGGCAGACCTGACGGCCGTCCACGCCGCCGTGGCCGTCGCGTTCGGCGTCGCGTACCTCGCAGTCGAACTGGAGGTGTACAAGCGCAGCCATCGCCTGTACGTGGGCCTGCTGAACGCCACACAGCCGCCGTCAGACAGCCTGCTGACGTCCTCGGAGGAGTACAATGAGTACTGAACACACGATTCACGACACCGTCGAACAGGCAGCAGCGACCGTCGGCCCGGTCTGGCCGCTCCACTCGTTCGTGACCGCGAACCCGCTGGCCGGGTTCGAGGACAGGCCGTTTCACGAGGCGGTCGAACGGGCCGAGCAACTGTTCTGCGGTGAGGGGTACCCGGACGCGGCGGTGTTCCGGGCCGCCTGGGAGTCGGGCCGAATCGACGCCGACCTGCTGACGGAGCAACTGGCCGAACACGGCTACGACAGCGACCCGGAGACGCTTCTCTCGCGGATGGCCGCGGACGAGTCCACCGGAGACGACCCCGACACGTCCCGGAGCGACCGGGTCGACGCGCTGCTGACGAAGTGGCTGGCGGCGTTTCTCGACCAGGAGACCGCCGAGTGGCCGATGCCAGACCGCGAGCGGGGGTTCTACAGGGCATTCTGCGAGGTGGCCCGGCACGACCGGGCGATTCCGGGCCGCCGTGCAATCGCCGACCTGCCGGACGAACCCATAGAGACAGTCGAGCAGGTCGTCTCCTCGCACCCGGCAAAGAGCCGGCGGTCGATCTTCCGGTACCATCTGGCCGCGCTCCCGGGATGGACCGGGTACATCAGGCGGCGCGCAGACGACGGTGGCGAGTGGCAGTCCACCAACCCGATAACGCTGGTCGGGTACCTCGCGGTCCGTCTCGCGCTGGTGGATCTGCTCGACGCCCCCGTTGCACCCCCGGGAGATGTCGCCGAGGCTGGCGAGACCGGTGACGCGGACGACGGACCGCCGCTCGAGGCGCTCTGGCTCTCGGCCTGGGAGGAGAGTTACCGGCAGGACCTCGTCGGTGCAGTGACCACCGAGAGCGCCACCGCGGCCGGGCGCGAGGAGACCGGACGGCCCGACGCACAGTTCGTGTTCTGCATCGACACCCGTTCGGAGATACTCCGCCGGCACATCGAGCGGACAGGTGACTACGACACCCACGGCTACGCGGGGTTTTTCGGGATTCCGATGCGCTACCGGGGGTACGACTCGGACGTGACCGTCGACGCCTGCCCCCCGATTCTGGACCCCAAACACCGCATCGAAGACCGTCCGGTCGGGAGCGCCGAGCGCAGGGAGCGCCGGGACCGCTGGTCGCGCGGGGTCACCGCCGGGGGTGACCTGCTCGGGTCGCTGAAATCAAACGCCGCGACCGCGTTCAGTTTCGTCGAGAGCGCCGGCGTCGGCTACGGCCTCGGACTCGTCGGTCGGACACTGCTCCCGGCCAGTGTCTACGACCTGCTCGAGACGACCCGCGAGCAGGTCCCGTCGGCCCACGAGTTCTGCGAACCGGCGCTCGACCACCGGCCCGACTCCGGGCACACCCTCCCCGCGGGTCTGTCGCTCGACCAGCGCGTCGAGTACGCCGCCGCGGCGTTCGAGCTGATGGGCTGGCAGCAGTTCGCCCGGGTGGTGGTCTTTGCGGGCCACGCGGCCCAGACTGCGAACAACCCCTTCGGGTCGAGTCTCGACTGCGGGGCCTGTGCGGGCAACCCGGGCGGGCCCAGCGCACGCGTGCTCGCGACCATCTG
>JAQCNG010000299.1 GCA_028275145.1 Halovenus sp.
CGCCGTCGTACTCGGGGTAGGCGTGTGTCTCGACGACTGGCTTGACCTCCATCTCCATCGTGTCCGGGTCCAGCGAGTACACCTCGTCTCCGACCGCCAGGTCGCGGATGTCCCTGACCCCCTCGGGTGTCAGCACCTCCGTGTCCGGCGTGAAGCAGTTCATAATCACCTTCACCGCCGCCTGCTGGCGGTCGTACTGGTCGTACTCGGCGGTTGTCGGGTCGTGCTGGTTGCGCAGAGACTTCTTCTCCTCGCGTTCGGTCAGCAGTTCGTCGACCATCTCTCTGATTGCGCCGTCCGGTTTCTTCCGGAACCGGGTCCCGTTTGGCGCTCTGTATGTCTCCCCGTCGTAGGTTTCGGGGTCGACTTTCGTCTCCGGTGACGCGTTGATGGTCACCATGCACATCGGGTAGAGCGACTTTAGGTCTAGAACGCTGACATTTTCGCGCACGCCGGTGATTGGGTCGAAGACGGCGCCGCCTTCGTAGTCCTCACTCGCCTGTTGGCCTTTCGAGGGGAGTGCGAAGTTGTCGTGGAGCTTATGTAGCACGTACATGTCGACGGCGTCGCCCGGGGTGGTCGCGTCCTCGAGTTTGCAGCCGACGAACTGGCGGACGTCGTTCCAGAAGGCGAGGATATCCTGTTCGCGGTCGAGTTCGACACAGAGTTCGACGTCCCGGAGGTTGTACTCCAGCAGGCGCTCGGGGTTGTCCTCCCAGAGGTCGCCGATGTCGCCGGCGTAGCGCTCCTTGCCGACGCCGAGTTCGCGCTGTGCGACGTCGTCGAGGCGGTAGGATTCGAGCTCCGTGAACTGGGTGCGCTGGTAGGCGTACAGCAGGTCGAACATCACACGGCCTTTCACGTTCGGTCCCTGCCAGTCGTCGCGCCAGACCTCGTCGACCCGCGAGAGGCGGTCGATGTCGAGATTCCGGTCGGTTTCGGGCTCCAGCATCTCCAGTCTGTCGAGCAGGTAGGGGGCGTCGAAGTCGGTGAAGTTCCAGCCGGTGGCGACGTCGGGGTCGGTCGTCTCCATGTAGCCCAGAAACGCGTCGAGCATCGCCGCCTCGGTTTCGAAGCAGCGCACGTCCGCGTCGAGGTCGATGTCGGCCCTGTCGATGCTGTCGTCGGTGTCCTCACGTGCCCGTATGGGCGTGTAGTCGGACAACCCGGCCGGCGGGTCGACCCCCTCCGGTGGGTCGAACAGCCAGAGCAGATACTCGTTGCGGGTCGAATCGTGGCTGGCGATGCAGATAATCGGCTCCTCGCCGTCCTCGGGGAACCCCGAGCGGTCGTCCACCTCGATGTCGAACGTGTTGACCCGCGGGCTCGCGTCGACGTCGACGGGGTCGAGTTCCTCGTGGTGGACACGCAGCGTCTGCCGGTCGTTCCCATCGTCGACCTCGCGAGCGGGCACGCGAACCCCGCTAGTAATATCCTTGTCGATGAGCAACCGGTTTGGAAACAGGATGTCTGCCTCGTAGTGGTCGAAATCGTCACGGATCTGCCCCACGTCACGGGGTGTCTGACCGAACACCTTCACCAGTCGCTCCCCGCGGATGGACTCGTACGGCTGGCCCTCCGCGTCGGTCTGCTCCCAGCCGGTGATGCGGTCGTACCCCCGGAGTCGCTGTTCGGTCGCCTCCCCGGCCGGCGCGTAGAAGTACGGCCTGAACTCGAGTACGCGGACGTGAACAAGCTCGCCACCGGGACTACGTCCAAAGACGTGGACAACGGGGTACTCGTCGTCGCCGAACCCCTCGACGGTGTAGTCGACCTGCATCACCGCAATCTCGACGTGTTCCTGGACGGCCGGGAACCGCTCGCCGGCGACGGTTTCGCGCTCGCCCGCTCCGGCGACTGCCTCTGCCTCCGCCGCCACCGGCCGCCCCTCGGTGTACTGCCCCAGTTCGGACTGGCCCATGTTCTCACGCTTTCGACCCCGCGAATAAAAAACATCCGTGACTCCTTCCCGCGAGTGTCCGTCTCCCTGGACGTCGAACGCAGTCACCAGTGTCGCCACCGGCGGCCTGCCGATGCTGGTACCGTCC
>JAQCNG010000174.1 GCA_028275145.1 Halovenus sp.
GGGGAGACGACCGAGCGTCTCGGGAGTGACCCCGCAGTGAACACATCGTCCGCAAGCACGACCGCACGGTCTCGGTCCGTCGTCGTCACGACTGCAGCGACGTACTCCTCGCCGTGAAACGGATGTGTCTCGTTCGAGACGAGCAGATACGGACGCTCGCCACCGGCACCGAACGGGTCTCGGGCGACCACGATCCCGCCGAGTGGGTACGCCACGGTGTTACTCCCCGTCCTCGCCGAGGTCTTCGAGTTCGTCTGCCCAGCCCTCGTGCTGGCCGTACCAGTCGTCACGATGCCGCTCCGCGACCGACCCGAGGCCGAGCACGGCCGCGCTCGCTGCCGCGAGGCGGTCGTCGTCCGCCGCTGCCCAGTAATCGCCCTTGTGTCGGACCAGCCCAGCCCGTTCGAGTCGTGCCAGGGTCGGACTGACGCTCCCCCGCGGGAGACCGACCTGCTCGTGCAACTCCGCGGGCGTGAACCCGACACCCCGATGTTCGAGCAGAAAGACCAGCAGGGCGTGCGCGTTCGTCCCGTCTGTGAGGTCGATTCGCCCCTCGTCGGCGGTGTAGGTCTCGAAGTCTACCGGCATTGTATCTCGGTTGTATCCCGATTGTATTAAGTCGTCGGTCGTCAGAGCGTGGGTTCCGGCTGTCGTACCGACGAACGAGAGTCCCACAGGATAGTCCCCGACAGTGTCACGAGGAGTCCCGCAGGTCCTGTAGGTCGTCCCGGAGGTACAGCACTGACTCGTGACGCTCGGTTTTCTCGGTCGCAAGCGCCCGCAAGAGGATGTCGTCGAGCGCCGCGGGCACGTCCGCCACCTCGCTCGGCGGCGTCGGCTCTGCGCTCTCAATCTGTTTCATCACCTCGAACGGCTGGCCCTCGAACGGTGGCCGGCCGGTGAACAGTTCGTAGAACACCGCTCCCAACTGGTAGACGTCGGTCACGTGGTCGACATCGCCGTACTCGTCGGCGGCGAACTGCTCCGGGGCGGCGTAGTGTGGCGAGAGCCCCTCCATGCTCTTGGAGTGGTTCAGCAGGTGTTTCGAGAGGCCCCAGTCGGCCACCTTCGGGACGTTCCAGGCATCCTCGACGGAGCGAAACAGGATGTTCGCCGGTTTGAGGTCCAGATGCGCGATGCCGCGGGTGTGGGCGTGTCTGACCCCCCGCGTCACGGTAACTGCCGTCCAGAGCTTCTGCTGGAGGTCCATCTCGCTCGCGCACTCGCCGAGATGGCCCCCGTCCATGTACTCCATCGCAATCCAGGGCAGCGGATCGGAGTCGTAATCGACGACGCTCACGATGTGGTCGTGGTCGTCGAGTTGCTGCCAGGTCTCGGCCTCCCCCATCATGCGCTCGGCTGTCTCGATGGTGAGCGTGCCGCTCATCCGGGGTTCTTTCAGCGCCAGTTCGACCGTACCGTCGTCGGTCGCCGTCGTCGCGTAGTACACGTCTGCGTTGCCGCCGCTGCCGATGGGGTCGCCCTTCTCGATGTCGTCGTACGAGAGCGGGAGACGGGGCGTCGTCGGGATTGTCGTCGGGGCCCGATTGGTGAGTGCGTCGGTGGCTTGCTCGCGGAGGTCGTCACACCGACCTTGCAGCCGTTCGAGTCGCTCGCTCGCCTCGGGGAATTCGTACCTCGCCATTTGTTCGGTCACGTCGTTCAGGTCCGATTCGATGTCGTCCAGATTGGTCAGCGTCGCCTCGGGGTCTGTTTCGAGCTGGTTCGCGGCAGTATCCAGTTGCGCCGCAAGCGTGTCGAGACTGTCCGTCTCCGTCTGGTATGCGTCGCGTTCGGACCTGATGTCGTCGTCGAGTTGCCTGATTTTGGTTAGCCCGTTCTCGATTTCGGAGCGACGCTGTGGAGCGCTGTTTTGGGCGGCCGCCTGTGCAGCTTCGGCCGCCGACAGCGCCTCTCCGCAGGCCGCGAGCGCGCGGTCGTAGTCGCCGGCCTCGCGGGCCTGCCGCGCATCTTCGGCGCGTGTGCGGGCGATGTCCAGATGATTGTCAATTCGGGTGTTCGTATCTGGGGTGCCATGGTGGGCTCCTCCGGAGTCCGATGGTGATGGGGATGGGCTGTTCGCTCCCGGGTCTGTCGCCCCGGTCGCTCTCGTCCCCCGTGAACCGTCCCTGCCGGACGACCCTGTTCCGGCGGAGTCGTTCCTGCCACGATATGTGTACACACCCAGAAGGAGTATGA
Organism: Halovenus sp.; assembly: GCA_028275145.1. Classification (GTDB taxonomy): domain Archaea; phylum Halobacteriota; class Halobacteria; order Halobacteriales; family Haloarculaceae; genus Halovenus. Next base: position 2,200 of record JAQCNG010000174.1, read on the forward strand.
TACCGACCACGCCGATTACGAACACCGTCGGGCCGAATGCACTATCGCCTTCATCTGTGTCAGGACTGGTCCCATCGTCTGGGCCGTCGTCTCCGCCCGTGTCGGAGTCGGTTCCGTCGTCTGGGCTGTTGTCTCCGTCCGTGTCGGGGTCAGTCCCGTCGTCTGCCCCGATGTCATCGTCTGTGGGCGCGGGCTCTTCGATGGTCAGCGAGCCCGCGACGGAGTCGTTGGCCGTCGAGACGGTGTGCGTGTAGTCGCCGGGTTCGAGAACGCTCGTGTCGATGGAGAAGCTCACCCCGTCGGCGTCACCGCCGGCGAGCGTCAGGTCCTGCGTCTGGTTGGTGCCGTCGATGCTCAGGGTGATGGTCTGCGTACCCTCGAGGTCGCCGGTGTTCTGGACGGCGACGTCGACGGTGACGCTGTCACCTTGCGTGACGGTCGCCTCCGACGGACTGAGGCTGACGACCTAGAGGCTTGCCGGCGACGGCGGCTCCTCGACCGTCAGCGCACCAGCGACGGAGTCGTCGTCGCTGGAGACGCTGTGCGTGTAATCACCGGCCGACACGTCGCTCGTGTCGACGGTGAAGCTGACCGTCTCGCTGTCGCCGCCCGCGAGCGTCAGCGACTGCGAGTCGGTGATGCCGTCGATGTCGAGCTGGATGGTCTGGGTGTCATTCAAATCACCGAGGTTCTCGACGGTGGCGCTCACCTCGATGGTCACTCCCCGCTCGACCGTTGCCGTCTGCGGGCTCAGGTCGCTCACAAAGAAGAACGCCTCACTTTGGGCTGCACTGGCCCCGGTGAGTGGCTGTCTTTCAATGCCTGCATATACATCCTCATCGAAACTGTCACTCTGGGTGACCTGGGTGTCATCCATCGAGGCGCCGACCTCTTGGCTGTTCTGGAGCTCCTGCGCTGTCACCGATGCTCCGGTGAGACTGAGAAAAACAGCGGACAATAGAATCCCGAGAGCAACGATGAGGAATCGCTGGATGTGTGTCGACGTGTGTCCTGTGTCACCCGCCGCTGGCGATGACCCGCACCAGCAGTTCGTCTCGACAGCTGGTGGCCCGTCACGGTTGTCTACTGTCCCACGTCTGCCCTTCTGGCTCCCCCGGCACCCCCCAACCGCTCCCCCAGGCTGTCCTGCCTCACACATCTTGGATACATCCCTGCTGTCGGCGTTAGATGAATTATATCTTGCGGTGAACCGAGATGACCGTCGCTGTTGACTGCCGGAGTGGATTGACACCGCCCGTCGAGCATCTGGTGACACCTCCCTCACCCCAATCTGTATTATCTGGTGTATAGTTCGAGTCTCCATTTTGGAAAAGATTTTTAATCCCTGCAATGTAGGAACCTAGTAGACAGTGCACAGACAGACAACGACACGCGTAGCACCCACATGGGGAGACAACCAATGACCGGAGAGCAAACCGACGACGGCGAGGGGACCTACCTGTTTGTCGTCTCCTATGGCGACGACGCCGAGCGCAAGCGCGCGGAGTACCTGTTCAACAACTGGGAGGGTGGCGACATCGACGCGCCCGATGGGTTCGTCCGCATCGCCTCGGAGGTCGACCACGACGACCTCTACGAGAAACTCGTCGGCAAGGTGCCCGCCGAGCAGGTCGACTCCTTCCGCCTCGAACCAGTGGAGGCGGACGTCGACATGCAGCGCCACACCGTCGAGGAGTCGGTCAACGCACCCGTCGACACCGTCGAATCGTTCGTCGAGTACATCCTCTCGAAGAAGAAGGCGGTCCTGCAGTCGGCGAGTCGCAACGAGTACGAGGTGTACACGAAGAAGGGCCGAGCGGATATCACCTACCGACTCGCGGAGAGCGATGGGGAGACGACGGTGACGATGCAGGTCGAGGGGTACCCGCCGGCACCGGAGTTTCTCGCCGATTTCTTCGCAACCGAACTCGCGGACTACGCAGAGAGCCAACAATGACGGACCAGTACACGGCCGGTCGAGACCGGCACGACACAGGGGTGGAACAGCATGACTGACTGTGCGGACCGGTTCCAGGAACTGACCAGACCGGTGGATATCCTCCTCGACGAGGACCTCGCGGCACTACGCCGGATGCCCGAGCGGTCCCGCATCGAGCGGTACAACGAACTGAAGGCAAACGAGGAGGCGTTCGTCTGGGAGTTCAGCGAGGAGTGTCCGTCGTTTCTGACCGACTCCGAGCGGGGACGGATTCGCGGGAAGTTCCGTCTCGCCAGACTGCTCGTCGCGGCGAGTTTCTACAGCGACCGCGGCGACGTGCCGGCGGCGATGGCCGGCGACTTCATCGAGAAGGAACTCGAGACCGTCGTCGAGTTCGACCGCTACCGGCAGTTCGATGCGCTCTCGGAGTCCCAGATCGAGGAGAAAATTCGCCGGATGGACGGCGAGGTGTACGAACTCGCCGAGGAGTATCTCTCCACGCAAATCGCCGACCTCGAAGCACTGCTCGAACACCCGAAGGTCCAGCAGGACCTGATGGAGCGACTGGTCGACCGGTACGAGGACCGCCGGGAGAAGATCCGCCAGGGCTTTTTTGTCTATGTCGAGAGTCACGGCATCCCTCACATGGTCGAGGCCATCGAGGAGGCCGTCGAGGCGGTCAACAGCGCCAGTGCCGAGCGCGAACAGGTCCGCGAACAACTGCGCGAGGAGGTCGAGGAGGCGATTCGCGGGCGCGAGGGAGAGAGTCTGCTCACACGGCAGGAACTCGAATCGGAGCTGCAGGGGCTCAAGCAGGAACTCTCGGGCGGCACCGACACCGACCAGTTGCAGGCCGAACTCAGCAGTCTCCGGGAGCGCATCGAGGAACTCTCCGCCGAGCAGGACTCCGCCGAGGCGGAGATGGCCGCGCGCATCGAGCGCACGGCACAGCTCGAACAGCGCCTCGAATCCAAAATCGACGAACTGGAGGCGACCAGAGAGCGGGCCGTCGCCGACGCCACCGAGGAGGCCGGCCAGAAGGCCGCGGAGCTCGTCGATAACGAACTCGACCAGCTCCGGGAGCAACGCGACCAGCTCCGTGCGGAACTCGACCGACTCGAGCGCGAGCGCGAGGAGATATCGGCCGCAAAGGACTCGCTCGACGAGAAGCGCGAAGAGCTCAACGAGAAGCAGGACGAACTCGACGAGAAGCAGGACGAACTCGACGAGCAGGTTTCGCAGGTCCAGCAATCCCTCGAAACCGACGTAACCGACGAGGAGGGCGGCATCGACGGGTCGAACGTCGTCACCGCCAGTATGGCGAAGGTCCTCGAGATGGACTATCTCGGGCGGTTCGACATCTCGATGCGAGAGACCAACGCCATCTACATGGGTCACACCAGCTTCGGCGTCTCGGACGGCTACTGGGAGGGGCGCAGCGAGCGCCGCAACAATCGCGGCTCGCTGCTCGATATTCTGGACGACGCTGACCTCAACAAGTACCCGCTCAACGCCGCCGCCCGCTACGAGATCACGATGCCCGGAACCCTCGGGTTCGGTAGCACCACTGAGATGGTCGTCGAGGCCAGGGTCCTCTCAAATCTTCACGCGTACGCGCACAACGGGTTCGACGCCAAGCCGGCGGACCTGGACACACTGCTCGCGGTCGTCAACGAGGTTGTCGACGAGGCCGAGGAGGGCGAGTACACCTACCTCATCGGGCTGGCCTCGCCGACCGGCTGGTCCGAGCAGGTGCGCAACCAGATCCAGAACGACGAACTCTCGCGGGCCCGCTACAGCCGCCACGTCAGCATCTGTCTGGTGAACCTCCAGGACGGCTCGCTCATCTACGACGAGTCCGACGAGATTGTCCGGGAGAACGCTGACCTGTTCGCGCCGCCGGTCGACTCCGAGCGGTTCCAGGCCTGTCTCGACACCATCCGCGAGCAGTACGTCGAGGATGTCGGCACCGAGAGCGTGCTACTCCGGGATGTCGTCGACGAGGAGGGCCACGCCGCGCAGGTCGTCAAGCGGGCGTTCAACCGACTCGAACAGGAGGGTGTCGGCGAACAACTGTATCTCGACGACCTCGGATTGAGTCTGAGTCTGGTGTCGTAGGTCAGGGAACGCGACTTTCAGGGGTGGTCTATCGTTCGATGATAATTGCGCCGTGGTCGCCCTGTGCCGCGTGGGGCCCACACTGGTACAGGAATACGCCCGATTCGTCGAATCGCCACTGGTGTGTGTCTCCCTCGTTCTGGATCGAGGCGTCCTCGAAGTCGAACTCACTCTCGGTCTGTTCGACGGAGTGACCGTCCGACAGCCACTCCCAGGTCACGGTCGTTCCCGGATCGATGCGGACTGCCGCGGGGTCGAACTGAAGGTCATCGCCAGCCTCGATGGTGACACTGCCCTCACCGGTCAGGTCCTCGATGCTGTCGGTACCGTCGTACCCGCTGGCGTTGTTCTCGTTCAGGTACGAGTCTACCTGCTCTTCGGGGCTCATCGAACCACCGTTGTCGCCGCCGTTGACCCCATCGTTGTCGTTGCCGGCAGTTCCACCGCTATCGTCACCTTCGATGGTCTGCAGCAGTCCCCAGCCACCAACTCCGACCACCCCGAGTCCGATGCTACCCAGCGCGACACGCCGAGAGACGGATCTACCCCTCTCTAATTCGGCGGTTTCGGCCTTCATCCGCGCAGCGAGCGCCATGCTAACGTTGTCAACCTCCCGCAGGTCCTTCATATCGGCAGCCGCGATGTGTTCGACACTCCCGTAGCCGGCTGCCGCGAGTGACTCCGCCGTCCTCTCGTCGACACCGGCCAACGCGGTCAGTGCGTGTTCTTCTGTCTCCTCGTCGGCATCAGCCGACTCCGCCAGCGCGTATTTATTTGTCCCCTCGTTGGTCGTCCTGTCTTCTGTCCCCGCCGTCGACCGGTTCTCGGCGGGGCTATTTCCAGCACCGTCATCGCTGCTAGACTGCTGCTCGTCGAGAGCATCGAACAGTTCCTGCAGTCGGTCGCGCAGATAGAGAATCGACTCGTACCGCTCGTCGGGCTCTTTCGCAAGCGCCCCTCCGAGAATGTCGTCGAGTTCGGCGGGTACGTCGGCCACCTCGCTCGGTGGCGTCGGCTCCTTCGAGAGCACACCCTGCATCACGGCCGTCGCGGAGCCCTCGAACGGCGGCTGGCCGGTCACGAGTTCGTAGACTAGTGTCCCCACCTGGTAGATGTCGGTCCGGTCGTCGGGCGAACCGTACTGCTCGGCATCGAACTGCTCCGGCGCGGCGTACTGTGGCGAGAACTCCGCGACGCTGCCGGTCTCGTCGAGCATCAATCGCGCTAGCCCCCAGTCGCTGACCTTCGGCACCGCCCAGCCGTCTTCCACGGATTTGAAGAGCACGTTCGCTGGCTTGATATCGTGGTGGGCGACGCCGAAGCGGTGGGCGTGATGCACTGCCCGACAGACACAGACCCCCACCCAGAGCGCCTGCTCCAGCGGGAGTCGCTCGCTATCGGGCACGTCAGCGAGCGTGCCCCGGTCCATGTACTCCATCGCTAGCCAGGGCAGCGGTTCCGCGCCCCAGTCGTACAGACTCACGATGTGGTCATGTCCGTCGAGTTCCGCCCAGACCTCGGCCTCCTGAACGAACCGGCCGACAGTGTCCGTGCTGAGTGTGCCCTGCAGTCGGGGTTGTTTGACCGCGACCGGAATCTCCCGCCCCCCGCGCTGCACCGTCACCCGGAACACGTCGGCGTTGCCGCCCCGCCCGATGACCTCCCCGTCGGCAATCTCGTCGTAGGAGAGGGCCAGCGAGGCCGTGTCGGGTGTCGCGGCCGGCGGACCCCCACTCCCGAGCGAGTCCATACGCACAGCCATACCCGCCTGTGTAAAAACTGTTGGTGTCAGTGACTTGCCCGCTGGACTGACTATCGGGTCTGGAGCTCTCGGTAGCGTCTGCCCACACACGCGCCCCGGCGGCCACGACGACTCCGGCAGGTCCTGCAGTGTGTCCCGAAGATAGCGGACCGACCCGTAGCGGTCGCTCCTGCCGGTATGGACGGTGT
>JAQCNG010000182.1 GCA_028275145.1 Halovenus sp.
CTGTTCCACAGATGTCGATTCATTTTTCCGTGTGAAAGGGTAACGCATGAATGCATGGGGTTCGGGAGCTACGACGAGAGCGAGCAAGACGGTCAGGAGTACGACGCCGACCTCGAGGAGAGTGACGGTGTCGACACAGAAGAAACAGAGCACGACGGGGCAGTCGAGTTCGAGTTCACCGCCACGAACGACGAACTGCTCGACAAACTCGAGGATATAAAAGACAACACGTGAAACCCGGGACGCGTGCACTCGGCGTCGCCGAGTCCTATCGGGGCGACGAGAGCACGCTCGCTGGCTGTGTCGTCCGGGCCGACCGCGTCGCCGACGGCTTCGCGTTCTCCTCCTGCACCGTCGGCGGCACGGACGCCACCACGGCCATCCTCGACATCTTCGAACAACTCGACCGCGAGGACATCCAGCACCTGCTCGTGGCGGGTATCGCGCCCGCGTGGTTCAACGTACTCGACCTGCACCGTCTGCACGACGCCACCGGACTGCCAGTGCTGTCGGTGAGTTTCGAGGCGAGTGCCGGACTGGAGGAGGGCATCCGCGAGGCGTTCACCGGCGAGGCCCGTGACCGTCGCCTCCAGACCTACCGCGCACAGCCACCGCGCCGGCCGGTCGTCGTCGACGAGACGCGACTGTTCGTCAGGGCTGTCGGTCTCCCCGACGAGCGCGCCGAGGCGGTTGTGCGCGGGTTCACCCCGGAGGGTGGTCGTCCGGAGCCGGTCCGCGTGGCGCGGCTGGCGGCGCGAGCGGCCGACGCCGTTCGACAACCCCCCACCCGGTCGCCGGGTGAGACTGACGAGGAGTAGCACCTTTCTGTCAGGCACCGCTCCGTGTGGTATGGACGACCACTTCGATTCGGAGACGCTCTGTGTCGAGGGCTGTACGCGCTGTTCGGAACTGGTCGAGTCGCGGGGCCAGATTGTCGACGGAACGGGGCCGGCCGACGCCGACCTGCTCTTTGTGGGTGAGGCCCCCGGCGCGAACGAGGACGAGCAGGGCGAACCGTTCGTCGGCCGGAGCGGCGGCGTGCTCGACGACGCCCTCCGCGAGGCTGGCCTCGACAGGGCCGACGTGCGCATCACCAACTGTGTCCGGTGTCGGCCGCCGGAGAACCGTGACCCGACCGTCGAGGAACTGGCGAACTGCCGTGGCTACCTCGAATCGGAGATTACGGCGGTCGACCCGGCACTGGTGGTCACACTCGGCAAGGTGCCCGCCGAGCACCTGCTGGAGCGGTCGGTGGCCGTCACAAGCGAGGCCGGCGACATCGACAGTCTCGCCGTCGGAACCGGGCGCTGGCCGGTGCTCGTCTCCGTCCACCCGGCGGCCACGCTGTACGACCCCGGACAGCGCGAGACGCTCGCGGCCGCGCTCGAACGAGCCGCCGAACACACCGGCTCCGGCGGCCAGTCGACGTTCGATGCGTTCTGACTGTCAGTACAGCGCCTCGACGCGTCCGTCGAACGCCGCCTGTAGACTGCGGGTGACCGGTCCGACCGGGAACGACCGCCCGTCGACGGCGGTCACCGGCCGCAGCTCCCAGGTCGAGTTGGTGACGAACACCTCCGTCGCGTCGCCGAGCGCGTCCGCCTCGTAGCGACCCGTCTCCACCGGGATATCGAGTTCCTCGGCACACTCGAGTACGACCCTGCGGGTGACTCCAGGCAACAGTGGGAGCGACGCCGCCGGCGTCCGCAGTGTCTCTCCCTGCACGAAAAACACGTTGCTCGTCGCACCCTCGGTCAGGGAGCCGTCGCCGGCACGGAGCAGCGCCTCGTCGGCGTCGGTCCCGCGTAGCTCCAGTCGCGCGAGGATGCCGTTGAGGTAGTTGTGTGTCTTCGCCGCCGACGGTACTGCGGCGTCGGGTATCCGCTCGGTTTCGACGGTGCGCAGTCGTGCGGGCCCGTCCCAGACCCGCTCTCCCGTGGTTCCACCTCGGGGGAGTTTCTTCACCATCACGACCACCGTCGGGTCGACGGCTGTCTCCGGGCTCAGCTTCCCCGGTTGCACGCCGCGTGTCACCGACAGCCTGACGTAGGCATCCTCCAGGTCGTTTGCCGCCAGCGTCTCCGCGACCCGCTCTCTGAGTGTCGCCACCGCCGGGAGCGCCCCCCCGAACCCGAGTGTCTCGCAGGTCTCCTCGAGTCGCGCCGCGTGGTCGGCCCACCTGAACGGGGTCCCACCGTAGCTCCGGAGTGTCTCGAACGCCGCGTCCCCGTACATGAACCCCCTGTCCCGGACGCTCACCGTCGCCGCCGACGGGGGAACGAGTTCGCCGTTGACGCTGTACACTGGGTCACTCATGCCGTCTCCTCTGTCCCGACGTCGACGTCCGAATACTCACGAAGGAAATTATCGAGCAGATTCATACCTTCGTGGGTGAGAATGCTCTCGGGGTGGAACTGGAGGCCGACGTGGGGGCGTGTGGCGTGGCGGACGGCCATCACCACCTCGGCCTCGTCCTCGGTACGGGCAGTCTCGACGAGCGGGTCGGGCAGAGTGCCGTCGGCGACCGCGAGCGAGTGGTACCGACCGACCTCGAAGCGGTCGGGGAGGCCCGCAAAGACGCCCTGTCCGTCGTGGCTGACAGTCGACGGTTTCCCGTGGACCACCTCGGGTGCGTGCCCGACGGTTCCACCACCGGCCGCACACAGCGCCTGGTGGCCGAGACAGACCCCGAGTGTGGGGTAGTCCCGCTCGGCGAACAGCGGTATCGAGACACCGGCCTCCTGTGGCGTTCCCGGGCCGGGCGAGACAACAATCGCGTCGGGGTCGATCTCGTCCACCGTCGCGAGCGCGAGCGCGTCGTTCCGGCGGACGACCACGTTGCCGTTCCGTCCGGGGCCGGCGACCAGTTCGCCGACGTACTGGACCAGGTTGTAGACAAAGGAGTCGTAGTTGTCGACGACAAGCACTGTCGGCCCCACATCATCGGTTGTGCTGTGCTGTGTGTGGTCCTCGTCGGCGCCGTCCGTGTGGTCGGTCCGGGTCATTGTGGTTGCTGTACCTGCAGGTCTGCCCGGTCGCCCAGCGCCTGGTCGACGGCGGCCACGAGCGCCCGGCCCTTGTCGAGGGTCTCGGCGTACTCGCGGGCGGGGATCGAGTCGTGGACGATGCCCGCGCCGACACGGAGATGATACTCCGCCCCGTAGCGGACCAGCGTCCGGATGATGATGTTCAGCGTCGCGCGCTCGTCGAAGCCGAGGATGGCGATGCTTCCGGTGTAGGGGCCCCGCCGGGTGGTCTCTACCTCGTCGATTATCTCCATCGTCCGGGGTTTCGGTGCGCCGGTGATGGTGCCGCCCGGGAACATCGCACCGACCGCGTCACCGATATCCCGGCCGGCCCGGAGTCGTCCCTCGACCAGCGAGACGAGATGCATCACCTCGGAGTAGCGGTCGACCCGTCGGTACTCGGTCACGTCCACGCTCCCGAACCGGCACACCTTCCCCAGGTCGTTTCGCTCCAGGTCGACGAGCATCGCGTGTTCGGCCCGCTCTTTTTTATCTGTCAGCAGGTCACGCTCCAGGCTCCTGTCCTCGGTGTCGGTCTCGCCCCGGGGCCGTGTCCCCGCAATCGGCTCGGTGACAACCCGGTCGCCGTCGCGGGCGAGCAGCAGTTCCGGGCTGGCGCTCACCAGGTCCACCCCCGGCAACTCGAGCAGCGCCGAGTACGGCGCGGGGTTGACAGTGCGGAGCGCGTCGAACGCCTCGACGGGGTGGACGGCCGCCGGTGCACGGAGTCGCTGTGAGACGTTCGCCTGGAACGTGTCGCCGTCGCGGATGTACTCTTTCACCCGGCGCACCCGGTCGGCAAACGCCGCCTCGCCGCAGTCGCTCTCGAACTGCGCACGCCCGGCCGGGGCCGGCGGTTCGCCGACGGACGGGTCACCCTCGCGGGCCTGCCGTGCGAGCGCGTGTGCCCGCCGCCGGCCGCGCTCGTACGCGTCGTCGACCGCCTCGCTGTCGGCCGGCGACTCCACCCGGGGACAGGACGTTATCCGCAGTGTCGTCTGCCCGTCGCGGGGCTCTGCCCACGCGGCCAGTGTCCCGTAGCGGGCCAGTTGCATGCGCGGCAGGTCCCGGTCGCGTTGCGCGTCGCCGGGCAGGTCCTCGAGCTCCCGGGCGACGTCGTAGGAGAGCCAGCCGATCAACCCGCAGGGATAGGGGACCGTGCAGTCGCCACGCTGGAGCGATTCACCGGCGACCAGTTCACCCAGTTGCTCGAGTGTCGCCCCGCCGGGACCGACCTCGTGGACGGTCTCCGGGTCGACCCCGAAGTAGCCCCAGCCCTGCTGTCCGCCGGTGGTCGCCAGATACGCGCCGTGGCCGTCCCCGCGGGCCCGCCGGTACGCCACGAAGGGGTCCTCGACCGTCACACGTCGCTCGACGGGCACACGCGCACCCGCCGGAGCGTCGGCGGCGGCCGTGGCGAACGACTCCCGCGTGGTGACCACCTCGATGTTCATACAACCGTTACAGGGACCGCCGATTAACCGTTTTGCGGTCCTACCAGTCCTCGGCCTGTGTGACCCAGTCGGCCGCGCGCGACTCCGAAACCTCCGCCGCCTCGGCGACCTCCGTCTCGTCTGCCCCCACCAGGTCTCCGACGGTTTCGATGCCCACCGCCGACAGTCGCTCGCCGTAGGTCGGCCCGATGCCCGTTATCTCCTCGACGGACTCCGCTGGCTCCTCGCTGTCCTCGACGGACTCCGCTGGCTCCTCGCTGTCCTCGGGTTCGTCCGTCGACTCTTCGGTCATCTCCTGGCCATCCTCCGGGGACTCCTCGTCGGACTCGCGCTCGACCGTAATGTTGGTTTCTGTCTCGGGATCGTCGGTGCTCTGCTCAGAGGTACCAAACAGACCCTTTAGCACCTCGGCTACGAATTTCACTGGCATACGTACCTATAGGCCACTCGATGACTTAGTTCATCCGACTCCGTAACCCGGCCGACGCGGATTACCGATGTTTTCCGACAGGAGACATCAGATGGCTCTCGACGGAAGGAGACGACGTTTGCTGGAGCTCAGTGTATCGGCCGCCAGCGCTCACGCTTCGAGGCTGCTCCGGAGCGCGTCGTTCATCGCCGCGACCGGTGCCTGGTGGCCGGTCCAGCGCTCGAACGCCTCGACACCCTGGTAGAGGAGCATCCACGCGCCGTCGACGGTGCGTGCACCCGCGTCCGCGGCATCGCGGAGCAGTCGCGTCTCGATGGGGGTGTACACCGCATCCAGAACCGCGAGGTCCGCGTGCAGTCCGTCCCGGGGAACCGCCGAGCGGTCCTCCTCCATCCCGACGCTGGTGGCGTCGACCAGGATGTCCGCGTCCGCCAGACGCTCGCCCAGCGTGTCAAGGGGGTGTGCCGTTGCCGTCCCGCCGGCCCCGGTAACGTCCTCGGCCAGTGCCTCGGCGCTCGCCACGGTGCGGTTCGCGATGTCGACGGTCATCCCCCTGTCGGCGAGTGCGAACGCCGCGGCCCGGCCTGCGCCACCCGCCCCGACGACCACCGCCCGACCCGCCAGCGTGACGTCGTGGTGCTCGAACGCCCGGACCAACCCCGTTGCGTCCGTGTTGTGACCCGTCGGCGGGTCGGTCCCGAAATCCACGGTGTTGACCGCGCCGATGCGCGCCGCGAGGTCGTCCGGGTCGACCGCCCCCAGCACGTCCTGTTTGAACGGGATGGTGACGTTGAGTCCGGCGACACCGAGCGTGCCCGCGCTCTCGACGGCCCGCGCACCCGCCTCCGCCGGCGGTTCGAAGGTGACGTACCGCGCGTCCAGTCCGAGATGGTCGTAGGCCGCCTCGTGCATCGGCGGCGACAGCGAGTGCCCGACCGGGTTGCCGAGGAGTCCGTAAACCTCCATACGTCTCCTCCACACGGCAACCCTAAAACCCCTGTCCCGGCGCGGTTGCTGGTGTCTGTCCCCGCCAGTCACGACGCGACGCGATGGCCGGCGACGACCGACCCGGACCCCGTTGTGTGCCACGCCCCCGGAGCAGACACGGTGTGGGGCCGGGGGAGCGCCGGGGGTCTGTGCGGCCAGTGTTGACACAGAAGCAAAGTATATCAGTGTGGGTTCCCGGAACACGAGTGAGGATATCATGACCCGTGATCGATTTATTCGGGGGCCACCCCGACACTGACCCACTCGACGACGCCGGGGACGTACAGCTTCTCGACACCACGCTGCGGGACGGCGAGCAGGCACCGGGTGTCTCGCTGACGCCCGACGAGAAAGCCAGCATCGCCCGCCAGGCCGACCGTGCAGGGATTGCCGTCATCGAGGCCGGCAGCGCCTGCACCGGCCCGGGCGAGCGCGAGACCATCCGGCAGGTGACCGGTCTGGACCTCTCCACGCGTGTGACGAGTTTCTGTCGCGGACTGGAGCGCGACATCGACCTCGCCATCGACTGTGGCGTCGACGGTATCAACCTCGTCGTGCCGGCCAGCGACCGGCACGTCACGGAGAAGGTCGGAACCTCCCGCGAGCAGAACCGCCGGTCGACGGTCGAACTCGTCGAGTACGCCACCGACCACGGTCTGTGGGTCGAGGTAATCGGCGAGGACGGCTCCCGGGCGGAGCTACCGTATCTCGAGTCGCTGATGCGGGCGGCACTCGACGCCGGTGCCGACCGGGTCTGCTACGCGGACACCGTCGGGCACGCCACGCCCGACCGGACACTCGCGTGCGTGCAGACACTCGCGGCACTCGGTCCGACGAGCACCCACACCCACGACGACCTCGGCCTGGCCGTGACGAACGCGCTCGTCTCTGTCGCGGCCGGCGCGGACCTGGTCCACGGCACCGTCAACGGCATCGGCGAGCGCGCGGGCAACGTCGCTCTGGAGGAGGTCGCTATCGCGCTCTCGCACGGCTACGGTGTCGAGACGATGGAGCTCGAGCAGGTGTACGACCTCGCACAGCTCGTGGCGAACCGCACCGGGATGGCGCTGCCACCGAACAAGGCGGTCGTCGGCGAGAACGCCTTCACCCACGAGTCGGGCATCCACACCGACGGGACGCTCAAAGACGACGCGATGTACGAGCCCTACCCGCCGGAGCTGGTGGGCAGACAGCGCCGGCTCGCGCTCGGCAAACACGCCGGTCACGCGGGCGTTGCGGCCGCGCTGGCCGAACACGGCGTCGAGGTGACCGACGACCAACTCGACTCGGTGGTCGAGCGTGTCAAGCGCATCGGCGACCGCGGCAAGCGCGTCACCGACGCGGACCTGCTGACAATCGCCGAGGAGGTCCGCGGCGACGACCGCGACCGGCACGTCGAGTTGCTCGACCTGACGGCGGTCAGCGGCGTCCACCCGCCGACCGCGAGCATCCGGCTGTCCGTCGGCGGAACCGAGCGCGAGAACGCCGCCACCGGGTCCGGCCCTGTCGACGCGGCGATGAACGCGGCCGTCGAGGCGCTCAGCCACGAGGCCGACGCGGCACTCGAGTCCTACCACGTCGACGCCATCACCGGCGGCACGGACGCAATCGTCACCGTGGAGGTGGAGATGTCCCGTGACGACGAGAGTGTCACCGTCACCGAGAGCGACTCGGATATCACCGCGGCGTCGGTCACCGCGATGGTCGACGCGATGGACCGCCTCGTCGACGAGCAGTCCGTGATGGCCGACGACTGACCGCCCTCACTCAGGGCCAGAGTCCGCGGACCTCGTGGGCCTCGGCCACCCGGCCGAGCGCGACGATGTAGGCGGCGTCGCGCCAGGAGACATCGCGGCGCTGGAACTGCTCGCGAACTGCGCTCCAGGCGTCGAGCATGTCACTCTCGAGCTCCTCGTTGACACGGTCGAGGCTCCAGGACCGCCGGTTGATGTCCTGGAGCCACTCGTAGTACGAGACGGTGACCCCGCCGGCGTTCGCGAGGATATCCGGCACGACGGGGATGCCGCGCTCCTCGAGGATGGCGTCACCGGTGGTGGTGACCGGGCCGTTTGCGCCCTCCACCACCAGGTCGGCGCTGACATCGTCGGCGTTTGCCTCGGTGATGACGTTGCCCACCGCGGCGGGCACGAGCACGTCCACGTCGAGTTCGAGCACCTCGTGGTTGGGGATAGTCCGGTCGGCGTAGTCGGTGACCGCCTCGGGTTCCTCGTCGTGGGACGGAACCGCGTGGGTGTCGATGCCCTCGGGGTCGTACATCGCCCCGTTGACGTCGCTGATGGCGACCACCGTTGCGCCCCACTCGTCGAGCAGGCGCGCGGCGTTCGCGCCGACACTCCCGAACCCCTGCACTGCCACCGTCGTGTCCGAGAGCAAACGGTCGTAGTGGTCACAGGCCGCCCGGGTGATGATGGCGACGCTCCGGCCCGGCGACTCCTCGCGGCCCATGCTGCCGCCGATGCTCGGGGGTTTGCCCGTGACCACACCCATTATTGTCTCGTCTTCCTGCATGGAGTAGGCGTCCATAATCCACGCCATCGTCTGTGGGTTGGTCCCCATGTCCGGTGCGGGGATATCCTGCATCGGACCGATGACGTTGCGCATCTCCTGTGTGAACCGGCGGGTGACCCGTTCTTTCTCGCCTCTCGTCAACCGCTTTGGGTTGACCGCGATGCCGCCTTTCGCGCCGCCAAACGGGATGTCCATCACGGCGCACTTCCAGGTCATCCACATGCCCAGACCGACACACTCGTCACGGGTCACCTCCGGGTGAAAGCGCAGCCCCCCCTTGAACGGACCGCGCACGCCGTCGTGCTGGGCCCGGTACCCGGTGAACACCTCGACGGTCCCGTCGTCCATCTCCACGGGCAGGGTCACCTCGTGGACCGACATCGGATGGCGCAGTCGCTCGACGATGTTTGGGTTCAGTTCGAGGTGGGCCGCCGCGTGGTGTAGTTGCTTCCGGGCGGTCTCCAGTGCTGATTCGTGCTCCTCCGTCGTCTGGGTCTCTCGACCCTTTCCTGTTGGCGTCGACATTGTTACTCGATGGATGATTGTCGCGCTCGCTCGGTTCTGCTCCCGCGTGTGTCCGTCCCGACCCGGGGTCTGCAGTCCCCGCCGGAGAGTCGCCCTGTGGGCCGGGGTGTCTGTCCCGTGTGGCACCGCTGGAGCGCCGCTCGCGCTCTCTAAACAGTCATAGGAATATAAGGGTATAAGAGTATGCTGGTTCCGGGAGAGCGTGGCTACTTCGGGACGTACACCATCGGGTTGTGTCGCCACGCCGCGTACCGCTCGTCCTCGCCGGCGACCGACCAGATGCTCCGGGGCCAGGTCCCCAGCGTGTCGTGGATGCGCTCGTGTGAGAGCAGGTTCTCCCCCTCGACGAGCAGCTCGAACCGGTCCGCGAAGTTGTCGGGGTCCCACGGCGACTCCGGCCCGAGATGCTCGTGTGGGTCCTCCGCTATCCTCTGGAAGTGCCGGTGGGCGAACCGGTTGTGGTAGGTCAACACGAGGTGACCGCCCGGCCCAACGGCGTCGTACAGCGCCGCCAGCGCCGCCTCGATCTCCTCGACGTAGGTCAGCGTGTAGAAGCAGGTAACGAGGTCGAACGAGCGGCCGGGGTCGAACTCCGGGAGCACCGTCTGCTCGAACGCGAGGTTGTGGTGACCCTCGCCCTCCGCCCGCTCCCGGTTCTCCTGCAACACCGGTTCGGCGGCGTCGTAGCCGACCACGTCCGCTTCCGGAAACCGCTCGGCCATCCGAAACGGCACTGTCCCCGGCCCACAACCGACGTCGGCCACCGCACCGGGTTGGGCAACGGTTTCGACAAACGACTCCAGCGGGTCGAGTGTCAACTGTGCCGCCGGCGCGGTCTTTGTCCGTGTCTCGTCGTCTGCCCCGTCCCAGTACTCTGTCCAGTTTATTGTGGTTTTGAAGGTCTGGTCTGTCATGCTCGCTCCTGCCGAGTACGACCGCCGGGGCCGTTACTCGCCAGTCCGTGGATAGTTGGGACTGCCGGATAAATCCTGTGAAAAATGCTGAGTGTCCTTCCCGCTTATATATTGGTGCCACGCGCGGATAGCTTTTTTGTCGGCTCGGATGTCACGTCGTGGTCGACAGCGGGAGTCAGGTCGCGGTGCTGACAATCTTCACGACGTCGCCCTCGGAGAGTTCGTGGTCGTCGCCGATGCGGCGCTGTTCGCGGGCGTCGACGGCGTGGAGGTAGCCCTCGCCGATATCGGAGTGGACGGCGTAGGCGAGGTCCTCGGGGGTGGCCCCGCGGGGGAGCAGGTGGGCGTCGGGGAGGGTCCGGCCCTGGCCGTCGGTCCAGCGGGTCTCGTTCTCGACGGGGTAGACGGTAACCTGGTCGAGCAGGTCGTAGACGACGGTGTCGATTGCCTGCTGGACGCCGGTCCCACCCCACTCCTCGATTACCTCGCGGACCCGTTCGAGGCCGGCGCGTTGCTCCTCACTGACGCCCGTCTCGACCGCGAGCGAACCGTCGCCGGGGTCGTACTCGACGAGTCCCGCGTCCGCGCCGCGCCGGAGCGCGAGCTCCCCCTCCGCGGTTGCGGGCACGACCCGGTCGGCGGCCGCCTGGAGTCGGTCGACGTTCCCCTCGGGTGCGATGTCTGTCTTGTTCGCGACGACGACGAGCGGTTTCGTGCGCTCGCGGACGGTGCTTGCGAGTTCGCGGCGGTGCTGGTCGGTCCACTCGCGGGGGTCCCCGGGGTAAGACAGCCCCCGGAGCACGACCGCCACGTCCGCCGGCGTCGCGCCGACACCGGTCAACATCTCGGTCAGCGCCTCGTCGATATCGAACTCGGGCGAGCGGGACTGGCGCTCGACGCTCTCCCAGTTGCGCTCGACGATGGCGGCCAGCCAGCGGTCCATCTCGGTCTCGATAAAGGCGATGTCCTCGACGGGGTCGTGTTCGCCCACCTCGACGGGTTCGCCCTCGGCGTTGGTGCCGCCCGAGGCGTCGACCACGTGGAGGATGGCGTCGGCGTCGGTCAACTCGTCGAGAAACTGGTTGCCAAGGCCCCGACCCTCGTGGGCACCCGGCACGAGTCCCGCCACGTCGTACAGTTCCACCGGCACGTAGCGCTTGCCCGCACGGCAGTTGTCACTGTCACACCGGTTGTCCCGGTCCAGACACGGGCACCGGGTGCGCGCGTAGCTGACCCCCCGGTTCGCGTCGATCGTGGTGAACGGGTAGTTGCCCACCTCCACGTCGGCCATCGTCGCCGCCTGGTAGAACGTCGATTTGCCGGCGTTTGGCTTCCCCGCCAGCGCGAGCGAGAGCATACTCGCCTTACTCCGCGCCCGGGAAACTGCGTTTCGGTTCTCCGGGTTCGTTCCAACGTGCTTATTCACCTGCCCGGCCAACTCCCGTCGATGGCAGAGCCACGCGTTCCGGGGTCAGAGGACAGTCTGGAGTTGCCCTGCGGGGAGTGGGTCCACCCCCACGACCTCGACCTCGGGATGCGTTCGTACAGTTGTCCGTGCGGGCGTACACACGCGGTGGTGACCGACGCCCATCCGCTCGCGCGGTTCGTCCCCGAGATGCTCGTCGACACGCTCCAGGAGGTTGTCGAGACCGACGACGAGTTCGACCGGTTCACGACCGCCCACGCGCTCGCGATGGTCCACGAGGAGTTCCCCGACCAACTGGCCCGGGCCGAGTGTGCCGACGACGGCCAGGTCGGTTACGCGCTGGTCTGGGTCAGCGACTTCGACCCCCGACAGCTTCACGAGGTTGTCGTCGAGTTGCTCGTCGAACTGATGGACCACGCTGTCGGGCACGCCGACGACGAGGCCGCCGCCAGCGAGTTCGAGGAGCAACTGGCACAGTTCGACGCCGGGGCGTTCGTCGACGCCTATCGGGACGAGCGGGAGTTCGAGGACGAGTTCGACACGCCCGCGTGAGTGCCCGCGCCGGTCACTCCTCCTCCAGACAGACGTACGTGCGTGTATCGACGATACCCGTCAGGTCGTGTATCTCCGTCGCCACCGTGTCGATGACCGTGTAGACCTCGTCGCCCTCGGCCTCCGCGATGATGTCGTACTGGCCGGCGACGATGTGCGCGTCGAGCACGGCATCCGTTCCGTGGATACGGTCCTGTAACTCGGCGGATTCTCCCGCCGCTGTCTTTACCATGATGAACGCCCTGACCATTGACGCATGATAGTACATGACAAATCAAAAGTCTTCCCCTGGTCCGGAGGGTCCGAGTCGGCACCCCGCTGTTCGCGCCGGATACCCAGTTGATGCCGGCGGTCCCCTGTCCGGG
>JAQCNG010000198.1 GCA_028275145.1 Halovenus sp.
CATCAACGGAACGTTACTCGGACACACCGACTACCTCGCGCCGGGGACACACACAGACCTCACCATATCGCTCGACGAGGGCAGCCTCAACGGAACCGAGAACGGCGACGTAATCGACCTCCGACTGGTCCCACACCTCGACACGAACAACAACGGCGAGTTCGATTTCCAGCAGCCCTACGCCGGGACGGGGGGCCAGGTCGACAAGCCGTACGGAACGCCCGACGAGGGTGGCTCACCCGGTGTCAGCGCCAGGGGACTCGTCGACGACGACTTCGTGCAGTTCCGGGGCTGACCCGGTGTGACTCTGCAGGTGCCCGGCCGCAGGACTCTCCGGGCGTTCGTGGCTCCGGCGTGACGGCTGTGGGTGGTCGTCGCCGGGACCGTACCCGTCAAGAGTCTCCAGACCCTTGTACCGTCAATGAAAACGTCGGGCCCGCTATCGCCGGACCGTCCGGCCGCAGACAGCTCGTTTCGTGTGGAGGCACCGTTCGACCCCGCGGGCGACCAGCCAGACGCCATCGAGGCGCTCGTCGAGGGGTTCCGGCAGGGGATGAACCAGCAGACGCTGCTCGGCGTCACGGGGTCGGGCAAGACAAACACCGTCTCGTGGACAGTCGAGGAGCTCCAGCAACCGACGCTTGTCATCGCCCACAACAAGACACTCGCGGCACAGCTCTACGAGGAGCTCCGGGAGCTGTTTCCCGACAACGCCGTCGAGTACTTTGTATCCTACTACGACTACTACCAGCCCGAGGCATACGTCGAGCAGACCGACACCTACATCGACAAGGACGCCTCGATCAACGACGAGATAGACCGACTGCGACACTCCGCGACGCGGTCACTGCTGACCCGCGACGACGTCATCGTCGTCGCCTCGGTGTCTGCCATCTACGGGCTCGGTGACCCCCGGAACTACGTCGATATGTCGCTGCGCCTGGAGGCGGGCGACCAGATCGGACGAGAGGGGTTGCTCACCAGACTGGTCGAATTGAACTACGAGCGCAACGACGTGGATTTCACACAGGGAACCTTCCGGGTGCGGGGCGACACCGTGGAAATCTACCCGATGTACGGCCGCTACGCCGTGCGGGTGGAGCTGTGGGGTGACGAGATCGAACGCCTGCGGAAGGTCGACCCCCTGGAGGGGGAGATTGTCAGCGAGGAACCGGCAGTGTTGCTCCACCCGGCGGAGCACTACTCGATTCCCAAACAGCGCCTGGAACGCGCGATCGACGAGATCGAGGACCTGCTGGAGGACCGGGTCGCACAGTTCGAGCGGCAGGGAGACCTCGTCGCGGCCCAGCGCATCGAGGAGCGGACCACCTTCGACATAGAGATGATGCGCGAGACGGGGTACTGCTCCGGCATCGAGAACTACTCGGTACACCTGTCGGAGCGGGAGTCCGGTGACCCGCCGTTTACGCTGCTCGATTACTTTCCCGACGACTTTCTGACCGTGGTCGACGAGTCACACCAGACGTTGCCACAGATACGCGGCCAGTTCGAGGGCGACCGCTCGCGAAAGGATTCGCTGGTCGAGAACGGGTTCAGACTGCCGACAGCGTTCGACAACCGCCCGCTCACGTTCGACGAGTTCGAGGAGAAAACCGACAGGACGCTGTACGTCTCGGCGACCCCCGGCGAGTACGAGCGCGAGCAGTCCGGCCAGGTCGTCGAGCAGATTGTCCGGCCGACGTACCTGGTCGACCCCGCCATCGAGATTGCCGACGCCGAGGGGCAGGTGAGCAACCTCATCGAGCGCCTGGACGGGTTGCCAGACGGCGAGCGTGCGCTCGTGACCACACTCACCAAGCGGATGGCAGAGGACCTCACCGACTACCTGGAGGAGGCTGGCGTCGACGTGGCCTACATGCACGACGAGACGGACACACTCGAACGGCACGAACTCATCCGGGACCTCCGACTCGGTGAGATCGACGTGCTCGTGGGTATCAACCTGCTCCGGGAGGGGCTTGACATCCCGGAGGTGTCGCTGGTGGCGATTCTCGACGCCGACCAGGAGGGGTTTCTCCGCTCGGAGACCACGCTGGTCCAGACAATGGGTCGGGCGGCCCGCAACGTCGACGGCCGTGTCGTGCTGTACGCCGACGAGCAAAGTGCCGCCATGGAGTCGGCAATCGCGGAGACCAACCGGCGGCGGCGCATCCAGCAGGAGTTCAACGAGCGCCACGACCACGAGCCCCGGAGCATCGAGAAGCCGGTCGGCGAGACCAACCTGCCCGGTTCCAGCACCGACACCGGCGACGCCGCCTCGCTCGAACCCGAGGACGCCGACGACGCCGCCCGCGCTATCGAGGACCTGGAGACCCGCATGCAGGAGGCCGCCGACAACCTGGAGTTCGAACTCGCGGCCGACATCCGTGACCGGATCGGCGACCTGCGCCGGGAGTTCGACCTCGATGGCGGCCCCGGGGAGGA
>JAQCNG010000201.1 GCA_028275145.1 Halovenus sp.
ATAAAGGGGATGGTCGGGTTCGGCTACGCGCTGATCACCACACCGGTTTTCGTCTCTGTGGTCGACCCGACACTGGCGGTGGTGGTGCTCGCGATTCCGCCCTGGATGCTCAACATGTTCCAGATTGGCGAGACCGACACCGGCCTCGCGTTTGTCCGCGAGGAGTGGTCGCTTCTCGCGCTCGCTGTCGTCGGTGCTGTGATCGGCGTGACGGTGCTCGCGGAGTTCAGCACCGGCCCGATTGTCCCGTTTCTCGTCGGCATCGTCATCCTGGGGTACGTCGCCTTCCAGGTGGCACAGGGGTTCGTCACCGTCGAGCGGACACGCAACCCCGTCGCGCTGAGCGTGGTCGGACTGCTGCAGGGGTTTCTGCTCGCCGTCGCCAACCTCGGTCCACTGCTGCCGACCTACTTCCACACGTTCGAGCGTGACACGGAGCGGTACATCGGCGGGCTGTCGATGGTCCTCGGCACAATCTTCACGGTCCGACTCGTCCAGATGGCGCTTTTCACCGACCTGCTGACGACCTACCGGCTGTGGCTCGGGTCGGTCATCGCCGTCGTCACCATCGTCGGCCTGCTCGCGGGGACGTACCTGCGGCGGTTCGAGATCGACGAGGCCCGGTTCAACTGGTTCGTCGTCGGACTGCTGTTTGTCATCTCGCTCAACATCTTCCGGAACACGATTCCGGCACTGGTCTGACTGTCGCGACCACCCGGGTCGGGTTCCGGCGCTCAGGTGAACCGCTCCTCGAACGCGCGGACATCGTCGTCCGTGCCGACCACGACGAGTTCGTCCTCCGACCGAATCTCCGTAGTGGGCCCGATCTCGGTGACAGTCTCCTCGCCACGCCCGACCGCGAGCACAGTACAGCCGGTCTGCTCGCGGATGTTCGCCTCGGCGAGACTCTGGCCGGCGAGCGCCGGCGCGGTGGTCCGGACCACCTCGACCTGTTGTTTCATCGATATCGTGTCGCGGTCCTCGAGCAGGAACGAGGCGGACATCCGGCCGGTGACCGTCGACAGCGACAGCACGTAGTCCGCGCCGGCACGGTATGTCTTCGAGACGTTCGCGTCCTCCTGAACGCGGGCGATAATCTCGATGTCGGGAACCATCTCCCGGATGACGAGCGTAGCAAACTCGGTCGTGGTGTCGTCGGGCAACGCGAGCACCACCGTCTGTGCGTTCTCGATGCCGGCGGCGGCGAGTGTCTCGGTCTGTGTGGCGTCGCCGACCACGTCGACACCGTCCATCTCGACCTGGTCGATGACCGTGTGCGAGACGCCGAGGTCGCTGAACTCGCTCGCAACGGTCTTTCCGACGGTTCCGTTCCCGACGATGAGTGTCTCGCCGGAGCGAAACGCCCGGACCGACGACTGCGTGAGTTCGACCAGCCGTTCGAGTTGGTCCGACCGGCCGGAGACGAGCAACACCGTCCCGGGGTCCAGCGTCGACCCCGGTGGCGGCGACGCGTTGAACTCGCCGCGAAACCACGCCCCGACCACGTTGACGCCGGTCTGCTCCCGGATGCGGCTGCTGGCCAGGGTCTCCCCGGCCAGGTCGCTGCCGTGTCGGATGGACACCTCGACCAGTTCCAGTTCGCCGTCGATCTCGATCGCCTCGCCGACCTGCGAGCGCAGCGCCGTGGTCACCTTCTGCACGAGACTCTCGCCGAGGAGCTGTCGCGGCGAGAGCACGTGGTCGGCCCCTGCCAGCCGGTGATAGCGGGCCCGGTCTGGCTCCTCGACCACGCTGACCACCGGGATATCGTCCGAGAGTTCCCGGGCCGCGAGCACGATACTCGCGTCGACCTGGTCCGAGACGTCCGCGAACAGCGCCCGGGCGGAGCCGAGTCTGGCCGCCTCAAGCCCATCTGTCGACTGGGGGTCCGCGCTGATGACGCGGTACCCGTCGTCGTACAGGTCACCCGCGCGCTCGGTGTCGGACTCGACGAGCACGTAGGGGATATCGTTTGCCTCGAGTTTCTCGATGAGTTTGTCAGCCCGCGTGGTGTACGAACAGACGATGACGTGGTCTGTGACGTTCCGCTCCAGTTGCTTCGGTGCCTGCGTCGACAGCGCGGTTTCCAGTATCGGGCCGACAAACACCGGTAACGCACCGACGAGTATCGCCATCCCGAGCAGGTCGGTCACAGTGACAAACGCCTGCATCTGTGGGGAGGTCCACGGTGCATCACCTCCGAACCCGGTGGTAGTGAACATCTCGACGGCGAACTGTAGCGAGTCGAGTATCGTCTGTGGGTCGTCCTCGTAGGCCGACATACCGAAGTCGTACGCGAGTGCAGTCCCGACGAGCGCCGCTAAAAGAAAGAGGAGGTATGCGAACGCGCGCCGCTTCCACGTATCCATATCTGTGCGATGCGCCGTTGCAACATAAAAACCGCTATTTTGATACAGCGAGAGAATCCCGTCGTCGTCGGGCGAGGCCCGACTGCCTGAGGGACGTAGTCCCTCTCCGTTTACGGCGCGGAGGATGTCACACCGGGGTGCTAGCACAGCCTCGTGTCAGTGTTTACCCTGTGAGCTACCCCTCCCTACTTCGCTCACCCTGACGGGTTCGCTCGTTGAGGGTAGCGTGGGACCGCCGGTCTCTCACGACCTGAGGCCGGGGGCTCCGTCTTGAGACATGCTGAGTCACCAACGACCCGAGTGTGTTCGGTAGTTAGTTAAGTATAAGATATCTCGAAAGGAAAGTTTTATCAAAGACTGGTTCAAGATTACATTTATCAGAGGGAGGTCTGATGAGTTCGCTTGACGCAATACCACCAGGGAGGGGGGACAGTCGTGGGGTCGCACCAGCGACGACAGTGGCGCTTCTCGTAGTCATCACGGTCGTCCTTTCGATAGTCACCATCACGGGAGTGTTCGTTATCTCAGACGATGTCGAAGAGTCACCGCCACAGACGGTGGTGGGTGTCGAGAGTCACTCCGACGGAATGCTGAGGATCACGCACGAGGGCGGTGATCCGCTCCAGACCGAGGACCTCAGCGTGGTCGGACCGGACACCGAGCGAGACCAGTTCGGTGACCGGACACTGACCGCCGGGGAGAGCATCGATGTCGCAATCGAGGAGAGTGGCACCGCCTCGGTCGTCTGGGAGAGCGGCGATACGAGTACCACCCTCGAAGAGTTCCAGGCCCCCGGGATGGGCAACTGGATGGAACTCAGGACGAAACTGGAAAATGACGAGGACATTACCCTCCAGCAGGACTACACGCTGAACACGCCGGGGTACGACGAGGTTTTTGAGTCCGTCGGTCACCAGATCAACGGTGACTACGAGGGAACACTCGATGGCAATGGACACGAGATTCGAGACATAAAGATAGATGCACCCTCCAGCACTAAAGCAGGATTCATCGGTATCCTACAACAAAACGGGGTTGTAAAGAATCTCGACGTGACCAACTTCACAGTCACCGGTGCGAGGGATGTCGGATTTATTGGTGCAAACTGGGGGGGAACCGTGCACAGCGTTAGCGTAGAGGGTGCCACTGTCAACTCTACCGGTCACGGCGATTACAGCAAAGCCGGTATTCTCGTGGGAGATAATGACGGAACGATTCAGGACTCGTCCGTCAGCGGAACTGTCGAAGGCGAAAACCAATCTGTCGGCGGGCTTGTCGGAGAGCACACAGGCACGATTATCGACTCGTCGTCAGATGGTAATGTTAAAGGAGAGGATAAATCTGTCGGCGGTCTCGTCGGCAAGAGTTACGGCAAGATTATCGACTCGTCCGCTGACGTCAGTGTTACCGGTACAGACTGGGATGTAGGTGGTCTCGTTGGTAACAGTTTCGGCAATATCACTCACTCGTACGCCACAGGCGATGTCACGGGCGGCGAGTACTATACGGGCGGTCTCGTCGGGAGCCACTATGGCAATATCACTGAGTCGTACGCTACAGGCGATGTCGACGGAGAAAAGCGTGTAGGCGGTCTCGCCGGGCATAACAGAATCTCATGGTACGAGAACCCAGTAACGATCACCGACTCGTACGCTACAGGTGATGTCAGCGCCAGCGGAAATCGGGTAGGCGGTCTCGTCGGTCTGAATAAAGACCAGATTGAAACGTCGTTTGCCGTGGGTGAGGTCACTGGAGCAAGCCACGTGGGGGGGCTGGTCGGCGACACCAGCGATATCGGCACCGTGACCGACTCCTACTGGGATACGGGTACGACCGGACAGTCCAGTTCCGACGGCGGCACCGGTCTCACGACCACGGATATGACCGGCAGCGGAGCGTTGAACAATATGTTCGGCTCCAATAGCGTGTGGGGCACGACGGGTGACTACCCGGTCTTGCAGGCACTCGATTAACAAACGCAACTCGACGCCCGGGACTGAGCGGCGACACGGACTGCTCGGAGGGTATTGTCGACAGACGGGTCTGTGATGGGACCGCTTATGATAATCATCGTTATCATCTCGATTGGTACGATTGCAGGGCATCGCTTCTCTCCGCCGAGGGCAGCAAGGTCCCACCACAGAGTGTAATCGAGGCAGCACAACTCTGACGGGACCACCACAGTAGCCCACCTACGACTCGATTGCTCGCACGACCAGTCCCCCAGCGAGAACAGACCGGCGTACCCGCTATGCCAGCGGTTAATAACGCGGGACCGCAACAGAGTGTATGGTGACGTTTCTCGCCGGCGGAACCGGAACACCGAAACTGCTCGCCGGCAGCGAGTCTGTCTTCCCGCCCGCCGACGTGACAGTCGTCGGTAACACCGGCGACGATGTGGAACTGGGCGGTCTGCTGGTCTGTCCGGACATCGACACGGTGCTCTTTCTCGGCGGGGAGATACTGGACCGCGAGACCTGGTGGGGAATCGACGAGGATACCACGGAGACACACACCGAACTGCAGCGACTCGCCGACGCGGCAGGGCTGGAGGGGGGGCCCCAATATCTCGACGACGAGGCACAGACGAGCGGCCGCGAACTCGCCCGCTGGCGGCGCTTCTCGGGGGTGGCGGAGTTCATGTTCATCGGCGACCGCGACCGGGCAATCCACGTGACCCGGACCGGTCTGCTCGACGAGGGCCACACACTGACAGAGGTCACCGAGACGCTGGCGGACGCACTCGGGGTGCCCTGGCGGGTGCTCCCGATGAGCAACGACCCCGTGGCGACGCTGATACACACGCCCGAGGGGCCGATGCACTTCCAGGAGTTCTGGGTCGCCCGGAACGGCGACCCGACCGTCGACGCCGTCGAGTTCCGGGGCGATGCGACGGCGACGGATGCCGTTCGCGGGGCGCTCGCGGAGCCGGTCGTTCTCGGTCCCTCGAACCCCATCACGAGTATCGGCCCGATGCTCGCCGTCGACGGTATCCGGGAGGCGCTCGCGGAGACGACTGTCGTCGCAACCTCGCCGTTTCTCGAGGACCGGGTCTTCTCGGGGCCGGCGGCGAAACTGATGGACGCGGAGGGGTACGAGCCGTCGACGGCCGGTGTCGCCGACGCCTACCCCTTTGCCGACGCGTTCGTGCTGGACGAGGCCGACGGGACGAGCCTCGACCGGCCGGTGGTCCGGACCGACACCGAGATCGAGAGCGAGGAGGACGCCGAGCGGATGGCACGGGCCGTCGCTGAGGCACTGGAGGTGGCCGGCCGATGACCGCCGACCACACCGGAGATGTCGCGTTCGAACCGCGGGTGGCACTCGCGAGTCTGAGTGGGGCCGCCGACGCGTCGTGGGCGCGGGCCGGCGCTGCACACGCGGGCGCGGCCGTTCTCGGCGGTATCGCCGTCGACGAACCGACCCGGACCGCCGCCCGGGAACTGGTCGAGCGCGGCCGCGAGGAGTTTCTCCCGTCGGACCCGGTTGCGTTCGTCGACGAGCAACTGGCGGCGCTGGCGGCGGTACCGCTGCAGGCGGGGGTCAACGTCCGGGCGGTGACCGACGAGCCACTCGCCCGTGTCGCAGCGGTGTGTGCCCGCCACGGCGCAGTCCTGGAGATAAACGCCCACTGCCGGCAGGCCGAGATGTGCCAGGTCGGGGCCGGGGAGACACTGCTGGGGGACACCGACCGCCTCTGCGGGCAGGTCCGCACCGCCGCGCAGGCGGGCCCGCCGGTGAGCGTGAAGGTCCGTGCCGAGACGGGCGTGGCACTGCCGGCGCTGGCCCGGCGACTCGCGGCGGCCGGGGCCGACAT
>JAQCNG010000209.1 GCA_028275145.1 Halovenus sp.
TGTCGTCGCGAACGGCCTCCTCTATCTCGACGTATGCCTCGTTCCGGACATCCTGGGCGTCGGGCGAAGGGGTGTTGATTACCGTCTCCCAGGCTGCCTGGGCCTTGTCGGCCTGTGGCGGGCCAACCTCGAGATTGGATGGGTTCCTGCCGTCCTCGCCGCCGTTCTCGCCACCGTTTTCGCCGCCGTTCTCGCCACCGTTTTCGCCGCCGTTCTCGCCACCGTTTTCGCCGCCGTTCTCACCGCCGTTTGTCCCGCCGTTTTCGCCACCGTTCTCGGACTGGTTGTCACTGTCGTCGTCGCCGCCGGTACAGCCCGCGAGTCCGACTGTCGCGGTGCCGCCCATGGCCATGAGTAGTTTGCGTCGGGTACTGTTCACATCATCCGGTTCTGCCGACTCGTCCATACTCACTCTGTTTCCCTTCATAGTTGATAAAGGTATCGCATTCGAATATCTCATAACGCTGTACGCCGGGGGAGTCATCCCGGCCGAGTCGGGGCCGTCCTGCCGGGTGTGACCAGTGAGTATCCGGGGGACAACCTGGAACGGCGGACCAGGCACCAGCGGACC
This sequence comes from Halovenus sp., assembly GCA_028275145.1. GTDB lineage: Archaea > Halobacteriota > Halobacteria > Halobacteriales > Haloarculaceae > Halovenus. The sequence continues at coordinate 572 of JAQCNG010000209.1, forward strand.
TACGTCACGTTTATACCCCGGTAGGAGAAACTCATTGCTGATGGATAGCGACCTGCCTGCCGACGTGGCCACAGCGTTCGACAACCACGACTCACTGACGACCCGCGACGGGCGCGGGGTCGTCACGACGACAGCGTTCGAGGGGACGGTGACCGCCGACACCGAGAGCGGCCCCACCACGTACACGGTCACCGTGGCGGTGCCGACAATCGAGAGTGTGACCAGCGGGACAGTCGGCGATGCGGTGGCTGGGGACTGGTTGCGGACACTGCGCCGCCGTCTCGAGGACGCTCCGACGGCAACCCGGGCAACAATCGAACTCGACTCGTTCGGGGTCGATACCCACGAGAGCACCGTTCACGTCGAGTACGCGTTCAGTCACACCAGTCCGGCGACAGCAGCAAACGTCGTGACGGCGTTCGTCGAGTTCGTCGAGGGAACGTACGTCGAGGGGGTCGTCCCCGGGTACGAGTACGAGTCGCCGGTGGCAGACCTCCTCGCACAGGCCAGTCAGGGCGAGAAGGGTGGCACCCCGCTGTAGCGGGGTCAGTCCATCGCAACGTAGGTCTGTGTGGTGCTGACACCGTCGATAGACTGTATCTCGGTGGCGGCAACCTCCTTTACACCGGCGGGCGTGTCCACGTCGACAACGGCGATGAGGTCGACGTCGCCGGCCACGATGTGTGCCCGTTCGACCCCGTCGACCGCCTCGGTGGCCTCGCGCAACCGGTCGGCCTCGCCCGTGTGTACCTTTACCATGACGTACGCGTGGACCATCAGACATCACCCCGCGCCCGGTTGGTGGTATCGCCGACGACGATACTGCGCACATCGTCGAGTCGCTCCGAGTCGGCGAGCACGACCAGTCGGTCACCGGGAGAGAGTGTCTGGTCGGCCTGTGGCAGGTCGAGCGGTTCGTCCGCCGGCCCGAAGGCGATGAGTCGCGCCGGCCCGGGCAGTTCGAGTTCCCGCAGCGTGTACCCCCGCATCGGCGCGTCCTCGGTGATGGTGAACTCGACGACGTTGAGATTCAGTTCGACGTCCGCGATGGCGCGACTGTTCCCGCCGACCAGCGCGTTTCTCGCCAGAATCGCACCCAGTCGCTCCGGGTGGACCACCTCGTCGACGACGTCGACGTGTTTGCGGTAGATCCCCTCGCGGTAGTCCTCGTCGATGCGCATCACCGTCCGGCAGTCGTACTGGTCGGCGATGGCACACGCCGCGAGGTTGGCGTTGAGGTCGCTGGTCAGCGCCGCGATGCCCTCGACCGCCGACAGGTCCGCCCCCTGGAGTGTCGTCTCGAGTGCCCCGTCACCCTCGATTACCTCGAGTCCCTCGTCGCGGGCCTGCCGGGCCGCCTCGCGGTCCACCTCGACGACGGCAACGTCGTGACCGCTGTCCCTGACTGACCGTGCCGTGCGGAGACCGACCCTGCCTGTGCCGACGATGAGAAACCTCATATGTGGTTGTATACCACGCATCCGAATAAAACTATCCCGCTCCACTGTCCGACCGGCCCCCGAACGGAGACCCTCGACTCCGCCCGAGCCCCAGCAACCCCCAGACTCCAACCCTCCGGTACGGGTCTGGAACCGCGGCCGTGAGTGCCTGTCGTGTGCTCTGTTCCTGTTCGCACGACTGGGGGCTGGGGCTCCCCGTTTTCGTCTGCTCTCGTGGTTCTCCTCTACAGAAAAAGTAGGCAGAGTGCCTCGGGGTCGTACGGAAATCGAAGATTTCCGTGATGAACGCTGGACAACGTCCAACGAACCTGCAAGCGGGCGATGCCCGCGAGCAGCTGACGAGAGACCTCGTCTCTCGAACCACTTGACCCCGAGGTACTTCACCCGTGTGACTGCTCCTCTGTGTGTCCCTCCCCGTGGGCGAACAGGCACACGCGTGCGAGAAAAGTAGCACCGGCCGAGACTGGAGACACAGGGGGCGGTGTTTTACTTTCACTTCCGGGCGGCCCTTTAATCCGGTCCGGGTCGAACTACGGGATATGGCACAGACAACACTCGACGACGACGACCTGTTCTCGGAGGCGGCCTCGGAGATGCGCGAGGACGTCGAGTCCTCGCTCGAGAAGGCGCGGGCGGCGCTTCCCGACCCCGAGGCGTTCTGGGACATCGAGTCCGACAACACGCTGGGGTCGCTGAACACGCTGAGTTCTGCGCTCGATGCCGGCGAGGCGGCAGAGCACCTGCGCGACGCCAAGAAGTGGTACACGATGGGCGAGAAGGCGGATGCCTTCGACGATGGCGACGACCTCGCGGCCGAGATCGAGCAGTTGGCGGAACTCGTCGGCGACGTCGAGACTGCCCACGAGCAGGCGTCTGACCTCGCCAGTACCGTTCCCGAACTGAAAAACACCATCGAGGACGCAGGTGAGTAGTCGACCCGTGGGGAACCGGGTCTGTAACTGGTGTCGCGTCCGCGCTCGAGTCTCGGCGACCAGCGCGGTCGGGCCGAGTTCTCATACGGTCGTTCGTGACTCTTTTCGGCCATGGTGAAACAAGTTGCGTGTATCACGCCCTGACAGGCCTCTGGAACCACCCCGAAAAACAGCGCTGTCACCCGTCGGCAGGGGCGACGTTGAGCGTGTATCCGTCGAACTGGGGTTGGTACACACCGGTCAGCGAAACCGAGAAGTCGGCGCTCTCTCCCGCCCCAATCTCGACGGTCTGGTCGTCGTTCCGCCGGAAGTCCTCGATATTGAGCGTCAGCGACACGCTCACCGTCTCCTCCCCGTTGTTTGTGACCGTCCCCTCGACGATGAGTTCCTCGTCGATTGTCGCATCCTCGAACCGTGCCGACCGCTCGACGGAGAGTGAGTCGCTCAGCGCGTCTCCCACCACGACATCTCCTGGGGGCCCCTCCGATTCGTTGCCGTCAGCGTTCCCGTTGTCACTGTCGCTACTGGATGGCCCGAGACAACCGGCCGTCCCGGCTATTGCCGCACCGACCGCGCCGAGGACCGTTCGTCTAGTTCTCATTGTTGAGATGAACGTGGTAAACCAGCCATATAAATCTACCCATCAAAAAGTGTTTGTACGATTGCAGACGCTCACCCGAGTTTGGGCCGGCACAGGCAGGTCGGTTTGTGGCCGCAACCGCAGCAGTGAAACCAATCGAATGGCCACAGTCGGGGTCGCTAGCGAAAAATATATATGCTGGTGTGTGAAATAAGTGCTCATGCCGAAAGACCCACAGGAAGGACGGCATTTCAGGCGGATGAACAGTACGCGGCGGCGCCGCATCCTCCAGGCGCTCGGTGCAGCCGGGGCGGCGGGGCTGGCTGGGTGTACGGGTGGCGACGACGACGACAGTGACAATCAGTCCGAAAACGGCGGCCAGAACGGTGGCGAGAACGGCGGCCAGAACGGCGGCGAAAACGGCGGCCAGAACGGCGGCGAAAACGGCGGCGAGAACGGCGGCGAGAACGGCGGCGAGAACGGCGGCGAGAACGGCGGCCAGAACGGTGGCGAAAACGGCGGCGAGAACGGCGGCGAGAACGGTGGCGAGAACGGTGTTCCCGACGAACTGCCGCCAGTCGAGACCATCGGTCCGAACGGCGAGCAGGTGACACTCTCGCTGATGCACGACCCGTCCGGCGGTGACGACGCGGACATCGCCGCACAGATTCAGAGTGACCTCGAGCGCATCGGCATCAACGTCGAACTGCTCGAGACGGCAAACATTCTCTCGGAGCTCAACTCGGAGCCAAACGAGGACGCCAACCCCGACGAGTTCGAGTATGGTCCGATTGCGCGAAACGCCGGCCCGCCGGAGCAAACCCGGGTTGTCAACGACTGGGATATGCTGATCGGTATCGGCGGGAACTCCCGCCCCCGCAATCCGCTCGCGACGGAGGTGTTCTGGGTGCCCGACGGCGCAGTCAATGCGTACGGGTTCGTCGACGAGGAGATGGCGAACCTCTACGACCAGGCAAACAACACCACCGACCGAGAGGAGCGTGTTAACATTCTGACGCAGATTTTCGGTCGGCTGACAGAGCAGAGTCCCGCGAACTTCCTCTCGGAGGACGAGGAGTGGGACGCGTTCCGGCCGGAGATAAACACCAGCGATGCGTACAACGAGTTCGGGTTCTCGGGAGCGGTGTACAACCGCTACCGCGGTGAGCAGACGGTGAGCGGTGACTACGTCGTACTCACGACGGGGCGACCCCAGACGTTCTACCCGCCCGAGGCCGATGACACGAGTTCGGGTGCGGTCATCGGCAACGTCGCCGACATCGCCTACGCCCTGACCGCGGAGAACGAGCAGGTCCCCCAGACGATGAAAATCGAAAACACCGGCGACTCGCAGGTCTGGACCTGCACCATCCGTGATAACATCCAGTTCGGCGCGGACTTCGGCCAGTGTACCGCCGAGGACTGGGTCTACCAGATAAACAACATCTACGGGCTGGAGGGCAACCCGTTCAACGAGGAGACCCCGCCCAGTGCGTACGCGGACACGTGGCCACAGCGGGTCGAGAACGTCGAGCAGACCGGCGAGTTCGAGTTCCAGATCGAACTGCCACAGGCGGACCCGGACTTTTTCCTCCGACCGCTGCTGCGCAACCGGTACATCCTCCCGATGGGTCTCTACGAGAAGTACGCGCCCGACGCAGAGGCACTGCGCCAGTCCGAGGAGGTCCAGAACTTCTCCTGGACCGGGAACCTCGGCCCGTACTCGTTCAGTTCCAACACGCCAGGTGGCACCGGCGACGTGGTCTTCGAGCGCAACGACGAGTACTACATGCGCGAGCACGTCGACAGGAGCAACGTCGAGGTGATGAACGACGGCTACGCGGACGCGCCGTACTTCAACACGCTGCTTCGCGACCGCGAGGCCGAAACCGCAACGATCAACGAGCGCTGGCGCAACGGTGACGGTGACACGATGGGACTCGAGACCGACGTCGTCGAGGAGTTCCAGCAGCGCAACGACACCCGAACCGAGAACACGCTCGGGCCGTTCATCAGTTCGATGTTCTTCAACATGCGGTCCAACGGGGACCCGCTGCTCAAAGAGGCAGACGGTCGGTTCGCAATCTGCCAGGCTATCAACAAGGAGACCATCACCGAGCAGATCCAGCGCGGTCTGTCCGGCCCGCCGGCGGTCACCTGGCAGCCGCGGTGGTCCGAGTTCTTCGACGCCTCGGAGGCCACCCTGCACGGTATCGACCTCGACAACAGCGACATCCAGGACGCCCGCAACCGCATCTCGGGCCTGGAGGGGTTCAGCGTCGAGGAAGTCTGAACTGAGCGGCGGTTCGTTCTCACCGGTTACGGCGGCGTTCTCTTTCAACGGTCGTCGGATGTGATGTCAGCGGTACCTCTGGAGGCTCGGCAGCAACCACAGTAGCGGTCCGTCTCCGACTGACAATCACGCCGCCCGCTGCCATGCCGACAGATAATTAAACTCCGACGACTTTCATCCCTCTAACGGTGGATAATGAGGTACTGTGACACATGAAGTGGTACATCGCAAAGCGCCTCGTGTGGTCGGTTTTCGCCGCGCTGATTATCCTGACCATCGGCTTCGTGCTGATGGACGTGGTGCCAGACCAGGGACTACAGCAGGTCGAGTTCCAGGCACAGACGGAGGGACAGAGTGGCGACCAGGCAGTCCAGGCATACGAGGAACGCCGCGGTCTCGACGAACCGCTAATCGACCGGTACACGAGTTTCGTGACGGGTTTTGTTCAGGGTGACTGGGGCTGGTCCTACGAGTACCAGCAACCGGTCACGGAGGTGATAACCGACACACTTCCGTACTCGATGATGTACGGGGTGCCATCGATTATCATCTCGACCATCATCGGGATGGCCATCGGCCTGTACTCGGCGGTCAACCAGTACACCAAAACCGACTACGCGGCGACGTTTTTCTCGTTTTTCGGGGTCAGCATCCCGAACTGGTGGTTCGGAATCATCCTGCTCGTCATCTTCGGGTCGTTCCTCGGCTGGGTCGACCTGGATTTCAGCCATCGGGTCGCAGAGACAGCCGATGGCGATCTGACCTGGCTCGGAACAGCCGACAGTAGCCATCCGGCGTTTATCGGGGAGAACTTCGAGGGCGAGCGCCAGATTGGCATCCTGAGCCCGACGAATCTCAAGCAGTTGATCCTGCCGACGTTCGTCAGCATGACCGCCGGCATCGCGGCGATGATGCGCTACGCCAGAGCCGAGGCACTCGAGTACGTCGACGCCGAGTTCGTCAAGACGGCGAAATCGAAGGGTGTCAGCAACTGGCGCATCGTCGTCCGGCACATCCTCCGCCCGGCGGCGGTCCCGCTCTCGACTATCCTGGTGGGACGGTTCCTCGGACTGTTCCTCACGGGGTCGTACCTCATCGAGGTGGTGTTCGGGATTCCCGGACTGGGGCTGGCGTCGTACGAGGCCATCATCAACCAGGACCAGAACCTGGTGCTTGTCACACTGCTGGTGCCGACGTTCCTGGTGCTTGTGAGCAACCTCGCCCAGGACATCGCGTACGTTGTGCTCGACCCGCGCATCAGTTACGGTGATCGCACATGAGCCGTGAGTCGTCCGACCAGTCGGCGGCGGACCCGGCCGACAGTTCCACGGCGGCCGCCGATGGCGGTGTCGCGGACGCACGCTTCGAGGACGTCGACTGGGACCGCATCGACTCGGTGAACCGCGGCCGGTCGCTCAAAAGCAGGATATGGCTCACAATCGTGTCGATCTGGGCAACCGCCTTCGGCGGGACCCTGTTCGTCCGGTACGTGATGGGCGATTCCATCCTCTCGGAGCGACTCGGACCGCTCCAGGACGCACTCGACCCGACGGTGGTCGAGGCCATCCCGCTGCTCTCGCTCAACGATGGGTGGGTCTCGTTCCCGGTGGTTGGTGTCGTCGAGTTACACAACTGGCTCTGGTGGATCACGCTCGCCGGGTTCGTCTACTACGGGGCACTCCCCCTGTACGAGAACCCGCGGATGACCCGCTACTACTGGCGCCGGTTCAGAAAGAACAAGGCAGCCGTCATCAGCGGGCTGTTCCTGGTGGTCATCTTCCTCATCGGGTTCGTCGGCTCGCGGGTGACATCACAGCCCGAGCCGGAGGCCGGACTGGACGGGATTCCGCCTGTCGGTATCTCGACGGAGTCGTACAACGTTGGCCCGGCCGGGCAGAAGGTCGCGGACTGCGCGGGCGGGGTCTGTACCGGCACCTGGGAGTACCCGTTCGGGACGACCACCTCCGGTGAGGACATCTTCCTCGGGGTCATCCACGGGATGGAGATCAGCATGATGGTCGGGCTGACGGCGACGGCAGCCAGTCTCGTTATCGCTGCCGGAATCGCCCTCGTCTCGGTGTACTACGGCGGGTGGATCGACGAGATTGCGTTCCGCTGGGTCGACATCCAGCTCACGTTCCCCGCCTTCTTCCTGTATCTCCTGCTCGTGTACTCGATCGGCGGGAGTATGTTCATCCTCATCCTGATCTTCGGATTCATCGAGTGGGGCGGCGGGGCACGGCTGATGCGGTCGGAGGCGCTCCAGCGCCGCGAGGAGCCGTACATCACCGCCTCGAAGGCGGCGGGTGCGAACCCGCTCTGGACGATGCGCAAGCATCTCCTGCCGAACATCTCGAACACCATCATCACCTACGCGAGCCTGTCGATTCCGTCTATCATCCTCGCCGAGGCGGCGCTGTCGTTCCTCGGACTGGGTGACCCGACGATGGTCTCGTGGGGCCAGTTGATCGCCGACGGACGGGACAACCTCGCGAATCTGTGGTGGATATCCACGATTCCCGGGATCTTCCTGTTCCTGACGGTGCTGTCGTTCAACTTCCTCGGGGATGCGCTGCGTGACGCAATCGACCCGCGACACGAGGGGGCAGAGTAATGAGTGTACACACTGATACGTTGCTGGACGTGGAGGATCTCCACGTCTACTTTCGAACCGATACGGGCGAGAACGTCCGCGCAGTCGACGGTGTCTCGTTCCAGGTACAGCCCGGAAAGACAACGGCGATTGTCGGCGAGAGCGGTTCGGGAAAGACCGTCACCAGCGAGGCAATCACCCAGTTGTTCCCGAGTCCGCCGGGCTACATTCCGGAGGGGTCGGTCACGCTCGACGGGCAGGACCTGACCGAGATCTCGGACGACGAGATGCGGTCAGTGCGTGGCGGCAAGATCAGCCACATCTTCCAGAACCCACAGGGCGCGCTCAACCCGGTCTACACGGTTGGCTGGCAGATACGCGAGGCGGTGATGCTCCACCAGGACGTCTCGAAGACGGAGGCAAACGAGCGGGCCGTCGAACTGATGACACAGGTCGGCATCCCGGAGGCCTCCACCCGCCTCGACGACTACCCACACGAGTTCTCCGGCGGGCAGAAACAGCGTGTCATCATCGCGATGGCGCTGGCCTGCGAGCCGGACCTGCTGATCGCCGACGAGCCGACGACCGCACTCGACGTGACCATCCAGGCACAGATACTGAACCTGCTGAAGGAGCTCCAGGAGGAACGGGACATGGCGATGCTGTTTATCACCCACGACCTGGGTGTGGTCGCCGAGGTGGCCGACCGTGTGGTCGTTATGTACGCCGGCAAGGTGATGGAGCGGGGCCCGGTGATGGATGTCTTCCAGACCCCGGCACATCCCTACACCCGGGCGCTACTCGAGTGTCTCCCGGGGGAGGGTGGTCTGGGCGGGATTCCCGGCCAGTTGCCCGAGCCGACTGACCCGCCGGACGGCTGCCGGTTCGCCGACCGGTGTCCACACGCAGTCGAGATGTGTACGGAGGGGGGACAGCCGGACCTCTACGACGTCCGCAACACCGAGGCACACACGGCCTCGTGTGTCCACTTCGCACCGACGATGGACCCGGGGGTCGTGCTGGACGGCTCGGAGCGCGTCGCAACCGACGGACGGGGTCGGACGAGCACCGACGCCGGTCAGCCCTCGGACGACGAGGAGGCCGAGCACAGATGAGTTCCTCGACATCGCTGTTCGAGGTTCGGAATCTGGAGAAACACTACCCCATAAACAGGGGGCTGTTCAACACCGAGGTCGGACGCGTGCGTGCGGTCGACGGCATCAGTTTCAGCGTCGAGCGCGGTGAGACAATCGGCATCGTCGGGGAGTCCGGCTGTGGCAAGTCGACGGCGGCAACGTCGATGATCCGTCTGGAGGAGCCAACAGCGGGCGAAATCGACTTCAGAGGTGAGGATATCACGGAGTACGACGAAAAGGAACTGCGCCGGTTCCGTCGCGAGGTGCAGATGATCTTCCAGGACCCCGATTCGAGCTTCAACCCGCGGATGAACATCGGGAACGCCGTCGCGGAGCCGCTCATCGTCCAGGGGTTCGACGACGAACAGCGCCGGCGGGCAATCGTCGGGGACCTGCTCGAGCGGGTCGGCCTCTCGGCGGACGACATGAACCGGTTCCCCCACGAGTTCTCGGGTGGGCAGAAACAGCGCATCGCGCTCGCGCGCGCGCTCGCGGTCAACCCGAGTCTGCTGGTGGCCGACGAGCCGGTGTCGGCGCTCGACGTCTCGATACAGTCGGAGGTGCTCCGGCTCATCGACCGCTTCCAAGACGAACTGGGGCTCGCCGTCGTGGTGATCAGCCACGACCTCGGTGTCGTCCAGGAGATCTGTGACCGTGTGGCGGTGATGTATCTCGGGGAGTTCGTCGAGGTCGGTCCGACAGAGGAGCTGTTCACGGACCCACAGCACCCGTACACCCGGGCGCTGCTGTCCGCGATTCCGACCCCGGACCCGACCGAACGCGGACTGGGTGTCGAGCTCACGGGTGACGTGCCGGAGCCGTCTGACCCGCCCAGTGGCTGTCGGTTCCACACCCGGTGTCCCGAGGTCATCCCCCCGGAGGGGATCGACCTGGCACAGGACACCTGGCGGTCAGTGTTGCATCTCCGGAAGCAGGTGATCGCCGACCAGGTCGACCTCGAGAGCATCGCGGAGGTCGGCGCTATCGAGGCAGGCGACGAGTTCGGCAGCATGGACGAGGTGGAGGCCGAGGACATCGACAACGACCGGCTCATCGGGTGGGTCCGACAGGAGTACGAACTGCCAAATCAACTCGGGGACACCAGCGCCGAGCAGACACTCTCGCAGGCGCTCGAGGAGCTCGTCAGCGGCCAGCAGGAGGCCGCCGCCGAGACGCTCACCGAGCGGTTCGAGACCGTCTGCGAGCGCCAGGACCCCGAGACCCGTTCGCTCTCGCCGGACCACCGGGTCGCCTGTCACCTGACCGACGACAGCGTGGTCGGGAGCACAGACTCCGAAAACGAGTACCGCCGACAGCTATCGTCCCCGGAGTGACAGTGCAACAGCTACCGTTCCGGTATCGACGGAGGAGATTGAACAGATGAGCGAAGATACGGACACCGAGAGCGAGGAGAACTCGACCGAGAGCTGGGTCCCACTCGAGGAGCGCGAGACGGAGTCGTCCCCGGAGAATCTCCAGCCGTTCGGCGGTGTCACCGGTGACGAGAACGACCCGCGGTCGTCCGCGGACGAGGAGTGGGAGGGAGACGACGACTCGCTGTACCCCTGGGCGTCGGGTCGTGGGTCGACCAGCGGCGACGCGCCCTGGCTCGGCGAGAGTCCCCCGGAGGAGACGCTCGAACCCGGCCACGACGTGCCGCGGTACATCGAGTGGATCGGTCAGTCCGGGGTGTATCTCGGCGTCGGCGCACTGTTTCTCGCACTCGGTGGGATATCGCTGGCCTCGGCCGACGTGCAGCCGATGGGGAACATCGCAATCGTCGCCAGCCTCGGCACCATCTTCGGGGCGATGTTCCTGGGTATCGTGTTCCAGGCGTACGTCAGCATCGGGAGTTCCTGACTCCCGGTGGGCTCTCACATCGACCGGCACACGTTCGCCCGCAGCCACCGTACCGCTGACCGTCGGTGGTCCACAGCGAGGCGTCGGTACTCTCCTCTCGGCGCTCGGGCCGGCCAGGACACCGTCGGCTACCGGCGCCCCTCGGTGTCGCCGCCCAGATGTCGCGAGAGCAGGTAGCCCGCGCCGCCGAGACCCGCCAGCGCCGACAGCAGGGGTCGGTCACTCCACCATCGAACTCTGCCCTGGGGGGAGAAACTCCTGAATCAGGTCGGGGCTCGCTATCTTGCGCACGAACCCCTCGTCGGCAAAGCGGGTCTTGAACTCGCGGTACAGTCGCTTCGCGATATCGTTCTGTGCGTACTTGCCGGGTTCGACGGCGATACTCGTCTCCGTGCGGCCCTCGATTGGGTCGGGCGGCCCGCCGACGACGCGGGTCTCGGGTTCGCAGGTGATACCCACCGCGACACCGACGGCCACGTTCTCGAAGTACGTCCGGTCGCCGCGGATGGCGAACCCGCCCTTCTCGAGGTACTCCCCGCTCTCGGGGGTCTTCGACACCTGGTCGTGGTCGACCATGTACGCGTCGCCGGTGTACCGACTGGCCTTCCACACCGAGGAGTACGACACCGCAAAGCGGGCGGCCTCGCGCTTCGAGCGGTCGGGAATCTCGATGTCGTCGTCGTATGACTCGCTGGGGCCGGTCGCTTTCAGCACCGTCACCGGGCCGCCGTGGGCCTGCGCGTGGAAAAACAGGTCACCCCGGTCGAGGTACTTCTTGACCAGACTCTCGTTCTCGTCGGCGTTGCGCCCCCCGATGACGAGGAAGCCGTCGCTCGTGTGGAACCAGCGGAACTGCTCGTACCAGTTGTCGGTCTGTCTGACCGGCACCGACGACCGCGACAGCCAGTCGATCTCCTCGTCGTCGTCGTCGGTGTCGTCGCCGGGTTCGGGTTGCTCCGAGGCGTCGGCGCGCTCCCACTCCTCGCGGTCCTGTTCGAGCGCCTGTAGTTGCGCGCGCGTCTCGGCGATTGCCGCCTGCGCGCCCTCCTTTTTCTCCTCGATGCGCTTTGCCTCCTGGTAGAGGCGGTCGGCGTTTCGCTCGACACCGTCGTCGGCCCGGAGTGTGACCGACCGGTCCGCGACGCTGAGCGTGACCGTCCCCTGGCTGCCGTCGACGGCCTCGACGGCCTCGGCCGCGTCGATGCCCCTGTCCGCACCCGCCTCGAACCGCTCTGCGATGTCGTCCCAGGAGTGGCCGGCCTCGCGGGCCGCCCGGACGGTCGTGAGCACCTCGTCGACGAGGTCGTAGTGGGCGTACAGCGACTCGGCTTTCTCCCGTTCGCGGGCGGCCTGCTCCTCGAAGTTCTCGATTGCTCCCTGCTGTTGTGCGATGATGCGCTCTTGTTTCTCGATTTCGGCCTCGAACTCCGGTCTGTCCCGACTGGTGGACTCGGTTTCCTCGCCCAGACTGGTGAAGTAGTCGTCGAGTGCTCCGACAAAGGAATCGAACCGGTCGGCGACGAGTCCAGCGTGTTCCTGCAGGGGAACCGGTGTCACGTCGACAGGGGGGCCGGGTTCGTCCTCGGTCGTCGTGTCGTCGCCGGACTCGCGGTAGACACGCGCGTCGACGTCACCGCTGCGCAGTCGCCGGCCGAGTTCTTCGACGGTCCCGTGGAGTTTCCGGACCGTCGCGTCGTCGACGGCGGCCACGTCAAGTGTCTTCTCGACCCCGGCCCGGGTGCAGACCTCCTCGGCCCAGGTGCCGCCGAAGTTGAACTGGGTGGCGAGGGTCCGCACCACGTCGGTGTCGGACGCGGCCAGTCGCCGCGCGAACGTCTCGCGGTCGGCCGCGAGCGGGTCGAACCGGGCGTCGGGGAACTCGTACTGTGCCCCCGGCGCGACGGTCCGGGATTTCAGCCGGACCGTCTCCAGACAGTCGACCACCTGGTTGGTCCCGTCCAGCACCGCGAGGTTGCCGTCGCCGAACAGTTCGGCCACGACTGTCGTGTTCTGGTCGTCGCGCTCGAACCGGAGCTCGATGATGCGGTCGAACTCGAACTGCTCGACACCGGCGAGTTCGGCCCCCTCGATGCGGTTGCGCAGCATCATAGCGAAGTTCGGCGGCCGCTCGGGCGCCGGCGGGACGTTGTCGGGGGCCGCCACCCGGACGTGTTTCGTCTCGCCGAGGTCGATGAGCACCTCGATGCGCCCGCTGTCGAAATCACGCAGCTTCAGTCGCACCAGCCCCTCGGGATACAGATACGCTTTGTCCACGCGTGCACCCTCGTGTGCGCGCAACTCGCCCGCGAGCGCCGCGAGGTCGACACTCGTCAGTTCCCGCTTTGGCTCCATACTACCTCTTCCAGTACTGGCCTCAAATGGATGTCGCTACCACGCCAGGTCGACGACACCCGCGTCGACGAGGTCCTCGAGCAGTTCGCGGGCGTGGCCGTCGGGGCTAACTCGCTCGTAGACGGCGTGAATCTGGCCCCCGAGAACCACGAATGTGGTGCGGGCGGCGGTTCCGGCCGGCCCCTCGGGGACGCCGTAGGCGTCGGCAATCTCGCGTTCCGGGTCCGCGAGCAGGTCGAACGCGAGGTCGTTTTTCTCCGCGAACGAGCAGTGTGAGTCGACGCTGTCGACCGAGAGACCGTAGACGTCGATGCCGGCCTCGCGATAGGCCGACAGTTCGGCGTTGAACTGGACCGCCTCGGTCGTACAGCCCCGCGTGTCGTCGCGGGGGTAGAAGTACAGAACTGTCGGGCCATCGAGTGGCACAGTGACCTGGTCGCCGTGCTGGTTCGGTGCCGAGACCGCCGGGGCCGAATCACCCGCCTGCAGTGGCATAGCTCACCTTCGGTCCGCCCCGGCAAGACGGTGGCGATGGTCGCTCGCGGTTGCCCGAGTCCAGCCCCTTTGCGCTGGAGGGGGCGCGGCTCTCGCGGGGGGAACTGACCAGCAGAGGCCGCCGGTCCGTGGGCCAGACCGGTCGCGTGGTTCGTGAGCGTGGGGTGTGTCGGCCGGCAGGCCGTGGTCGAGGGGGCGAGAGAAACCGGGCGTATTTAGTGCCCGAGCGATTACAGTCACCACGACAGATGACAGAGGACTTCTACGAGGTACTCGGGGTTTCACGAGACGCCTCCGAGGAGGAGATAGAGCAGGCCTACCGCAAGGCTGTCCGGAAGTATCACCCGGACGTAAGCGACGACCCCGACGCCGAGGAGAAGTTCAAGAAGGCAAAAAAGGCAAAGGAGGTGCTCACCGACGAGCAGACGCGCGAACAGTACGAGCGACTCGGCCACGAGCGGTTCATCGAGGCCGAGAAACGCGGTGCGACCGGCGACCAGAGCGGGGCGGGCGGCGGGCGTGGCGACCCGTTCGGCGGCGGTGCCGGCCCGTTCGGTGATATGCAGGACATCTTCGAGGAGTTTTTCGGCGGGGACAGCAGCTCGCGCGAGCGTCCAAAGCGGGGCCGAGACCTGAAAACAGAGCTGACAATCGACCTCGAAACCGCCTACCACGGCACCGAGACGGAGGTGACCGTCACCCGGCCCGAGGCCTGCCCGGACTGCAACGGGCAGGGCTACCCACCGGGGACCGACACCCGGACCTGTCCGGACTGCAACGGTCGCGGCCAGACCACACAGGTCAGACAGACCGCCTTTGGTCGGATGCAACAGCGCTCGACCTGCCGGCGGTGCGGGGGCGAGGGGACAATCTACGAGGAGTCCTGCTCGACCTGTCGCGGCGACGGCGTGGTGCGCAACCAGTCGACGCTGGCGGTCGAGATTCCGGCCGGCATCCGGGACGGCCAGACGCTGCGGATGGACGGGGAGGGCGCGCCCGGCGAGGGCGCCGCGCGGAACGGCGACCTGCTCATCGAGATCGATATCGAGGACCACCCCGAGTTCGAGCGCGACGGTGACAACCTGGTCACACAGAAGGCAATCTCGTTCCCGCAGGCGGTCTTTGGCGACACCGTCGAGGTCGATGCGATCGACGGGACCGTCGAGTTCGACCTGGCAGAGGGGACACAGAGCGGCGAGAGCTTCCGGCTGTCGGGAAAGGGGATGCCCCGACTGCGCGGGCGCGGCCAGGGTGACCTCTACGTTCAGGTGCAGGTGGTCACGCCGGATACGCTCAACGAGGAGCAACGCGAGGCGCTCGAACAGTTTGCCGAGGCCGGTGGCGAGGAGATTCAGGTCGAGCAGGGCTTTTTCGACCGCCTGCGCAACAGTCTGTGAGCCGGATGGATACAATCGCTGCGCTCGTCGGGGCCGGACGGGAGCGAGCGGGCGTCGCCATCGACGCGGCCGACCGGAGTGCACCTTACAGCTACCAGGAGTTCTGTACGAACGTCTGGAAGGCGGGCAACCTGCTCGGCCACTACAGCCACCCCGGCGGGAGCGTCGCCGTGATCCCCGGGTCGAAAGGGGCCGACAGCGAACCCGAGGCGTCCGGAGAGAGCGGTGACGGGTCGGCCCGGCACGCCGGGAGTGGCCGGAAGGGGTCGATAGACAGCGCCGACCCGGTGCTCGCGGCGCTTGGCGGGACGTTGCTCGGCACGACAGTGACACTCACACCGGAGACGCCCGTGGGGGCAGACGCGCTCGTGCGGCCGGCCGGAGCGGCGTGGCGCGAGGGCTCTCCCGCCCGGGCGGGGTGTACGGTGCTGGCCTACGGTGGGCCGCCGGAACCCTCGTCGGTCGAGCACTTCGAGGCGGCACTGTGGAGCGAGAACCCCATCGAACCGCCGGAGTCCGTCGAACCGGAGACCCCGGCGGTGCGGGTCGGCGGCGAGACCCACACTCACGGTGAGTTGCTCGACGGGGCGGCCACGGCGGTCGACCGGCACAGTCTCGACGCGGAGAGCCGCGTGCTGCTCGCGGGTGACCTGCGTGATCCCGGTGTGCTGGTCGCGGGCGTGCTCGCGCCGCTGTCTGTCGGTGCAACGGTCGTGCTCGGGGACCAGCAGACGACCGGAGAGGCCGAACTCGTGGTCGACGGGAGCGAGGGTCGAAAGGACTAACCGCCGACGCGAGTATCCAGTGACATGAGCAACAAAGAGCCCGGGGAGTACTACACCGAGGACCGCTGGCAGAACTGGCTCGACAGACTCCGCGAGGAGGACCTCGACGCCGAGGAGGAGGACTCGGCGCGACTCCTGTTGAACCTGCAGGACGACACGGCAATCGCTGTGGCGAAGATACTCACCGACTACGAGGACGGCACCATCGACGGGGAGCGCGCGCTGGCCGAGCTGACCGACATCCACGAGGTGGTCCTCGACGAGGTGTCGTTCGACGACGAGGAGACCGAGATGTTGCTCGACGGGGTTCAGACCTCACTGCTGTGTGTGCTGTACGCCGGCCAGGAGTTCGTCGCCGAGGGGCCGGCCGAGGGAACAATCCAGGAGTACATCGAGGCCGCCACCGCGGCCGAGGAGGAGGAGGACCTGGAGTCGGCGCTTGGCTACTGTGTCCAGGCCGGGACACTGGTCGTCGACGGGCGGACACTCGACCTCGAGATGGCCGAGGAACTCGATTTCGGCCTGGTCGCCGAGTGGGTCAACGGACTCGACAGCCTCCAGACCGCGATGAGCGACCCCGAGTTCGTCGAGGAGGAGTAACGGCTCCCGAACGACCCGCCCCGGTCCGTTTCGACCCCGGACGCTGTTGCTCGTCGAAGATCACTGAGATAATCTTCGAGTTTTCCGGTAGCGATTTTGAGACAAACAACAGACCGAAAGCGGCGCTGACACGTCGGCCAGCGGATAGAACGGGCCCGTCTGGGGGGTCTCTCCGGCCACAGCGAGGGGGGAACTGTCGGCCTACCACCCCGGCGCTGTACGGGGCAACAACAGCACGACACTCGCCCATCCGCCGGAACACCAGGCGGACTACCCCACCATCTCGACACCGGTGATCTCGAAGCGTGTGCCGCCGTCGGCACCCGCACAGACGTCGATATCCCAGCCGTGGGCCTCGACGACCTGTCGGACGATTGCCAGTCCGAGCCCGGTCCCACCAGTTTTCGAGGAGTAGCCGCTCTCGAACACCCGGTCGCGCTCCCCGTCGGGGATGCCGGGTCCGTCGTCGGCGATGTAGAAGCCACCGCCGTCCTCGAGGGGGCCGGCGGTCACCGTAACGGGTTCCCCGGCGTGTTCGACGGCGTTCCGGAAGAGGTTCTCGACGATGCTGGCGAGACGGCTGCTGTCCGCACGGACCGTACACCCGGCCTCGACGACCAGGTCGGCGTCTGTGGTGTCGACGTTCGTCCAGCACTGTGAGAGCAACTCCCCCAGGTCGACGGGTTCGGTCTCACCCACGGTCGAACCCTGTCTGGCGAGTTGCAACACGTCGTCGATGAGCTGGTCCATCCGGTCGAGTGACCGCTCGATAGCGGTGAGGTGGGGGCTGTCACAGTCGTTCGCGGCCAGTTCCAGACGCCCAGTGGCCACGCTCAGCGGGTTCCGGAGGTCGTGGGAGACGAAGCCCGCGAACTCGTCGAGCCGGTCGCGCTCGCGCTGGAGCTCCTGTTCTCTGTGCTGGAGCCGCTCGATCTGGTCGAGTCGTGCCAGCGCCGACTCGACGAGACTCGCCCAGAGTTCGACCCGGTGGCGGTCGCGCTCGTCGAACGCGGAGCGCTCGGTCGAGCCGATAGTCAGCAGTCCGTGCTCGCCGACCGGGACGATCACCTCGCTCTGTATCACCGACTCCGGGTTGTACCGCTCCTCGTGGGCGGCCACGTCGGAGACGAGACGGCTCTGCCCGCGGTCGAATGCCTCCCACGACAGCGACTGGGTGTCCGCCGAGTACGTCGGCGGCTCGTCGACGATATCCTGGCCCTGCTCGGTAATCGCAGCCGGTTCGAGCCGGGTCCGGTCGGCGTTGCTCAGCCACAGACCGGCGATGTCGAACTCGAAGGCCCGTTCGAGGCCCGTGATGGTAATCTCTGTTACCTCCTCGCGGTCGCTCGTCTCCAGGAGCCGACCGGTCGCCTTCTGGAGCTGGGTGACCGTGCTCGCGTGGGCGGCGAGTGACCGCTCGGCCGCCTTTCGCTCGGTGATGTCACGGGTCGAGGCGATGAGACCGTCAACCGGTGCGCGGCCGAGATAGTTCGTCGCCCGGCTCTCGAACCACCGGTACTCGCCGTCCACGGTCCGGAGCCGGAGCTCGACCTGAACGGTCTCCTCGGAGTCGGCGGACAGGAGGTGCTCGTACGCGGACACCGCGCGCGGTCTGTCCTCCGGGTGGATGTACTCTCTGGGTGACGTGCCGACCATGTTGGGCGGGTGTGAGTCGCTGAGGTGGTCGGGTGTCGGGCTCTGGTACTCGATTGTGCCCGACTCGCTCAGCACGGTGAGGATATCCGGCGAGTAATCGAGAAACGTCTCGCGGCGTTCGAGCTCCCGCGTCCGCTCTATCTCCGCGGTCACGTCGAGAATCGAGAACACCGCGCTCTCGACGGTGCCGTTCTCCCCGACGAGTGGCTCGCCGTAGATTTCGACGGTGCGGCGCTCCCCGTCGGGCCAGACGATGCCGTGTCGAACGCCCTCGGCCGGCTCGCCCGTGTTCGGCACGGACTGGAACGGCACCGACGCCTCCGGAATCCGGTCGCCATCCACGCCGGTAATCTCCCAGGGCAGGTCCCGGTAGGTCCGGTCGGTGTCTCCGGTTGGTTCGATGCCGAACTGTGTCTCCGCGCGCTGGTTCGCGAACAGCACCGCCCCGTTGTGGTCTATCCGGGCCACCGCCGCCGGAACGGTCTTTAGCGTCTGTTGCAGCTCCTGCAGTCGCTCGGCCGCCTGCTGTTCTGCCCGGTGTGCGTTCACGGCGTTCTCGACCCTGTTTATCAGTAGCTCGTACTGCTCTGTTCCGAACTCCTTCTGGAGATAGTCGGTGACACCCGCCGAGATTGCGTCGCTCGCGATCTGCTCGCTCCCCGTTCCCGTGAACAGGATAAACGGGAGCTCCGGACGGGCCTCCCGGACCGCCTCGAGAAACTCGAGCCCGTTCATCCCGGGCATCTCGTAGTCGGAGACGACACAGTCGGGGTGCTGGGTCCGGACCAGCTCCAGCCCCTCCTCTGCGCTCGTGGCCGTGACGACGTCGAACCGGCTGTCGCGCCGTTCGACCGTTCTTGCTGTCAACTCGGCAAACGACGGCTCGTCGTCGACGTGGAGAATACGGATGCGTTCAGAGCTACCCGACATATATCAGACTGTTCAATTGTAGTGCGAGCGGGACAATCAATATTGTGTTTGTCGGACCTCGTGGCCCCGGCGTCGGGGCCTCACGCCTCCACTGTCG
>JAQCNG010000220.1 GCA_028275145.1 Halovenus sp.
GTCGACACCCTCGGTGAGTGTTCCCCGGACGCTCGTGACCAGCACTCTCCCGCTGCCGGCGAAAAACTCCGATTTGAGCCGCTCGGTCTCCTCGAAGGAACTGCTCGCGTCCACGAGCACCGGCTTCTCGACGGCCCGTTCGAGGTAGCGGCCGGCCCACTCGGCCTCGCGGTAACTGGGCATGGCGAGCATCACGTTGCCCGGCGAGCGCGCGAGCGTCCGCAGAGCGTGTGCGTACTCGTCGCGGGTGCTGTTCCACCCCGCGGGGTCGCCGTTCTCGCCGGGGTCGCCGCGGTTGCGCGCGGTGAAGGCTGTCGCGTCGACGAGCCAACTCGCACGGTTGTCCTCCGGGAACGGGAGCCCGTAGGTCCGCTCGCGGACGGTCCGGTCCTGCCCGAGCGCCGCCAGCCCCGACACCTCGGTGAACACGTCCAGTGGCTCCAGTGTCGCGCTCATCAGCACCCCACCGCCGAGGTCGTCGAATATCTCACGGAGTGACTCGCCGGGCATACACTCGAACAGCACCAGTCCGGCGGTGTACTCCCCCTCCCAGCCATCGCGGGTGGCGGCTGTGGGCTCTAGCTCTATCTCGCGCAGGTAGCGGGCGTGGTCCCGGCTCCACCACCGCTCCATGACCGCGCCGACGGCCGCACAGACGGGCGTGCGGTCCATGTCAAGTGACTCGATTGCCTGCTCGGTGGCGGTGCCGACCGCCGACAGCGTCCGCCACAGTTCGCCGGTGTAGCCCGCCGCCTCGGCCCACGCGGTCACCTCGTCGCGCTCGACGGTCTCCGGGTCGCGCAGCGGCACCTCCAGGTCCCGGTCGGGGGCGTCGCCGGTCCGCCAGCCGGCGGCCTCCGCGTCGAGTGCGTCCTCGATGCGGCCGTCGAGCCACGCGAGCAGGTCGTCGTAGAACTGCCGGGCCTCCTCGAGTGCGTCAATGGGCACGTCGCGCTCGGTCAGTTCCGCACGCACCGCCGCCCTCGCGTCGTCGGTTTCGCGGGCGCGGGTCAGCACCGTCCGGAGGTCGTTCTGTGCCCGCGTCAGCGTCTCCGTTCCGACCCGGTCCGAGAGCAGTTCCCGCACCCGCTCCTCCAGGCGGTGGGCCTCGTCGACGACCAGAAAGGTGTTCTCGTCGAGCACCGACTCGAGCAGGGGCCGCGAGTCGGGGTCGAACAGGTGGTTGTAGTTGCCCACCACCACCTGTGCCGTCTCCAGCAGCACACTCATCACGCGATGCGGGCAGGTGCCCCGCTCGGTTGCCGCCGGCAGGTACTCGTCGGCGGTCACGACGCTTTGCTCGCCGATGTCGAACCCGACGGGCGAACCCCGGTTGCGGGCGTACCAGTCGGCCTCGAACGGGCAGTACAACTGGTCCCCACCCTCGGCTTCGGCGCTTGGCTGTGCCGGTGGGTACGGACTCTCGGCTCCGGCCGTCGCCAGCTGGCTGCCCGGAATCTGTTGCTGGCCGGCGTCGGCCCGGGCCTCCCGGACGAGCGCGCTCGCCCGCTCGGGGTCCCACCACACCTCCTCACCCCCGGCGGCCCCGACGGCCACCTCCGCGACCGGTTCCCCGCCCGGGTTCTCCCCCTCGACCAGGCCGGCGGTGTTCTCACGGAGGTCCTCACAGCGCTCGTGGACGCCCACGTCGCCGGGAAAGACACCCTCGCGGCCGTACGGACAGAGGTCCCGTTTCCCGACGAGTGCAACCCCCGGCAGAGGCGACCCCAGTCCGGCGTTGAGTGTCCGGAGGTCCTCGACGAACTGCTGGCGCTGCTGTTTGACCGGCGTCACCACCACGGCGTTTTCGTAGTCCCCCTCCCGGATGAGCGTCGCCGCCGCGGTGAGCGCGGCCATCGTCTTGCCCGTTCCGCAGGGACCCTCCATCGCCAGATAGCCGCTCTCGCGACCGACCGCCACCGCGCTCTCGATGGCGTCGCGCTGGTTCTCGTAGGGCTCGTCGAACCCGAAGTACTGTCGCCACTCCGCGCGGTCCCCCGCACCCGGTTCGTCCCGACCTGTGGTGCCGGTGTTGCTCGCGTCTCCCGGCCCGTCGGCGTCGCCCATACCGGTGCTGGGGCGTGCTCGGGCTTGAATCCACGGACAGCACTCCGGGGTCTCCGAACCGCAACGCATAGGACAGTCCCCGACAACCCCCAGATGTGGAGACAGACGGCCGGCAACGGGACCGCATCCGGAACCAGATACGCGCGCACATCCCCGCGGTGACGGCACTGCTGACGGCTGTCTCGCTCGCGCTCGTGTTCGGTGCCGTTGGCGGGTACGTCCCCGACAGTGCGCTCCCGCGGGTGGACCCGCTGGTCGCGGTGGTCCCTCACGCGAACGCCCTCGTCAGTGCCGCCGCAATCACCACTATCCTCGTCGGTGTGCGCGCCATCCAGCGCGGCAACGTCACCCGGCACCGGCGGGCGATGCTCGCCAGCACGGCACTGTTCGGGCTCTTTTTGCTCCTGTACCTCTACCGCGTCTCGCTGGAGGGACCAACAGCGTTCACCGGACCCGACACGCTCCGGCGGTTTGTCTACCTGCCGATGCTGGCAGTCCACATCCTGCTCGCGGTTGTCTGTCTGCCGTTTGTTTACGGGGCGCTGTTGCTCGCGGGCACCCATCGTGTTGCCGAACTCCGCGAGACCCTCCACCCCCGCGTCGGGCGGGTTGCGGCGACGCTGTGGCTCGTCTCGTTCTCGCTTGGCATCTGTGTGTATCTCGCGTTGCACGTCCTGTTCTGAGACGGTGTGCCGGTCCCGGCGCTCGCTCGACGGACAGTCGCTCCGTTGTCTCTCTCCGTGGAGCGTGGGAGGCTGGCCCGGGTAGGGCCGGCCACGGCGAACCGCCTCACTCTTTACCCGGGAGTCGAAGCAACTGTATGGGCGCGTACCGGGACGGTGGCCTGTTCGTCGTGCTGTCGGTGCTGTGGGGTTCGTCGTTCGTCGCCATCAAGGTGGGGCTGGACCACATCCCGCCGGTGCTTTTCGCCAGTCTGCGCTACGACGTGGCGGGTGTGCTCCTGCTGGCCTACGCCGCGCTGGCGACCGACCGGTGGCTGCCGCGCACACGGGAGGACTGGGTGGAGGTGCTCGTCGGGTCGGTGCTGCTCATCGCCGCGTACAACGCCTTTCTGTTCGTCGGCGAGCAGGGCGTCACGAGCGGCGTCGCGGCCATCCTGGTCGCCACCAGCCCCATTCTGACGACCGGCTTCTCCCGGTTGCTGTTGCCCGACAGCCGACTCACACCGCTGGGACTGGTCGGTCTGGCCTGCGGGTTCGTCGGGGTCGTGCTCGTGGCGGTTCCGGGCTCAGGTTCGGTCACCGTCGACGACCTGGTCGCGCCGGGGCTGGTCTTTCTCGCGGCGGTGTCGGTTGCTCTCGGGAGTGTCCTCGTCGAGCGCACCGACGGCGATATCGGCACCGAGGGGGCCGTCGCCTGGTCGTTTGTCCTCGGGGCTGCCGTGATGCACGCCGCGAGCGGTGCACTCCCCACCGAGTCTCTCGGTGACCTCTCGGTCACCACCGGGGCGGTGGTCGCACTGGCCTACCTCGCGGTGCTTGCGAGTGTCGTCGGCTACGTCATTTACTTTCGGTTGCTCGACCGCCTCGGCGCGGTCGACATCAACCTCGTCTCCTACGCCGCGCCGGTTGTCGCCGCCATCGCCGGGTGGGTCGTCCTCGGAGAGACGCTGGAACCGCTCACCGTCCTCGGTTTCGCTGTCATCGCCGCCGGGTTCGTCCTGCTGAAACGCCGGGCGCTCGCGGAGCGCTCGCGCACCCTCCGGCGTGCGCTCCCGGGCCGTCAGTGACCGCCCCCCGCATGTGGGCCGTCCGGATGGCCGCCCGACCGGACACCTCACCCCGTCTCGTCGCCCGTTGTTCCGCCGAACCGACACGTGTCACACGTGCGTCAGTCGAACGTTTGCCGAGTGTAATTCAACCAAAAAACCGACGGAGAGCGTCGACGCTCCGTCACACGGGGATTTATGAACGTCGAGTGATAAGGAACGGTGCAGTCGCGACTGCACTGTCACCGCTCCACTCTTAGAGTGTGACCGAACTCCCCCCTTTCAGTTCTGTCCGTTCGAGTGCCCAACGACTAATTCCCGGGAGCGTGAACGTCAACCATGCTCCAGTTCGAGGATGTAACAGCGGCCCGCGAGCGGGTCGACAGGACATCACGACACACACCGCTGACCTACACCTACACCTTCTCTTCGATGACCGGCGCGGACGTCCACCTGAAACAGGAGATGCTCCAGCGCACGGGGTCGTTCAAGATACGCGGTGCGACCAACCGCATCGCGACACTCTCGCCGGAGGCGCTCGCCGACGGGGTCGTCACCGCGAGTGCGGGCAACCACGCCCAGGGGGTCGCGCTCGCGGCCACCCGGATGGGCGTGGACGCGACGGTGGTGATGCCGGAGTACGCCCCCCTCCAGAAGGTACGGGCCACACGCTCGTACGGCGCGGAGGTCCTGTTGCACGGCGTCGACTACGACGAGGCCGCCGAGCGCGCCCGCGAAATCGAGCGCGAGGAGGGGCGGTACTATCTGCCCGCGTTCGACGACTGGGCGGTGATGGCCGGCCAGGGCACAATCGGTCTGGAGATACTCGAGGACCTGCCCGAGGTGGAGACTGTCGTCGTCCCAATCGGCGGCGGCGGTCTCATCTCGGGGGTTGCGACCGCGCTAAAGGGCCAGGACCCCGACATCCGCGTCGTCGGCGTGCAGGCCGAGGGCGCCTCGAGCGCGGCCCAGTCGCTGCAGAAAGGCCAGCGGGTGGAACTCGACAGCGTCGACACAATCGCCGACGGCATCGCCACCCGCTCGCTCGGCGAGAAGACCTACCAGGTCGTCCGCGAGCGCGTCGACGAGGTGGTGACCGTCTCCGACGCCGAGATTGCCGTCGCCATCGTGACGCTGCTGGAACGGAGCAAGACGCTGACCGAGGGCGCGGGCGCGGTGTCGCTCGCGGCACTGCTTGAGGGGCGGTTCGACTACGAGGACGACGAGACAATCGCGCTGGCGCTGTGTGGTGGCAACATCGACATGAACATGCTCTCGACGGTCATCGTCCGCGGACTCGCCGAGACGGGCCGGTATCTCCGCATCAAGACGGTGCTGCCCGACCGCCCGGGCGCGCTCGAATCGCTCTCCGGTATCATCTCCGAGCAGGAGGCAAACATCTACGCCATCCGCCACGACCGCACCTCGCGTGACGTCTCGATGGACGACGCCGAGGTGGAGATCGACCTCGAGACCCGCGGACCCGACCACGTCGAGCAACTGCTCTCCACGCTCGAAGAACACGGCTACGAGATAACGGTGCTGACCTAGTCCTCCGACCGGTCGGGCGCACGGACGCCGTCGAACTCCCGGGGCTCCATCTCCTCGTTGGCCAGAAACGACTCGGCGCGCTCGCGGAACTCGTTGCTGTCCCAGACCCGGGCGTTCAGTTCCCGGGCCATCTCCTCGCCGACCAGCCCGAAGTTCGTCCACGGCTTCACGATTGCCTTTATACTCCGGTAGGCCTGGGGGCTGTTGTTCTCGACTATCGTCTGGACGAGTTCGAGCGCACGGTCTTCCCCCTCGCCCTCCGGAACGACGCGGTTGATGAGACCGATGGCACGGGCCTCCTCGGCGTCGAGTGTGCGCCCGGTGAGCAGGAGGTCCTTTGCGCGTTTCTCGCCGACGATGAGCGGGAGCATCTGGACGCCACCGCCCGCGGCGGTCGCACCGACGCCGGCCTCCGGTTGCGTGAAGCGGGCGGACTCCTCGGCCACGATAAGGTCACACGCCGACACCAGTTCGTTCCCGCCGGCGGCACAGACCCCGTGTACGCCCGCCACAACCGGTTTTCCGGTGTCACGGAGGATATCCAGCGCCTCGAAGTACGCCGTCATGAACCGGGTGCCCTCCTCGAAGGAGACGTCTTTCAGGTAGTTCAGGTCGGCCCCCGCACAGAACATCTCGCCGGTCGCGCTCACGACGACACCCTGCACGTCGCCGTCCCGGTCGGCCGCGGTAATCGCCTCAGTGAACTCCAGGATCATCCGGCTGTCGATGGTGTTGTTCCGGTCCGGGGCGTCGAGTCGGACCACGGCGACCCGGCCGTCGTCGGACCGGTCCGTGCTGACTGTGTCGTACTGGGACATGGCTGAAGCAACTGCGCCAAAGCCCATAGTTCCCCTGTCTTTCCGGGCGCGGTCAGAACGTGGGCGGCCGCCGGTACCCGACACCCGGCACACCGGCCGCCCGGCAGTTTATAACCTCGCACAGCAAACGGGAGAGTATGGAGGTTCCGGACCTGCTCGGAACGCGTCTCGACGCGGAGCCGCGCAACGGGGTCGCGCTCGACGGCGAGGATGTCGCGGTGGTCACCCGGGACCGCACGTTCATCTACCGCGAGGAGGGGCTGCTCAGCGACGCCACCGTCGAGGTGTACGGCAACGACATCGAGCGGCTCTCGGTGTCACAGGGCCGACGCAAGACGACGTTCCACCTGGAGTATCTCGACGACACCAGACAGTTCGCGGTGGCGAACAGCTACGCCGAGGCGATGCTCGAGGGGCTGTTCGGCGGCGTTCTCGCGTCCGCGGACGTGCTCGACGACGGCGAGGAACTGCACGGGGTCTACCTGTTCAGCGACCTGACGGTCGTGGTCACGGACGCGCGACTGGTGAAACACATCGGGGCGTCGGTCTGGGAGACAGACGCCGAGAGCTACCCCTTCGAGGCGGTGACCGGCCTCGATTTCGAGGACGGCGCGGTGGCGACACAGGTCGTTCTCTGGGTCGATGGCCGGGCCGAGCGCATAAAGGCGCCAAACGAGGAGGCCCCCCTGTTGCGGCGGACGCTGACCCGGGCGCTGTGTGAGTTCTACGGTGTCGACTCGCTTGACAAACTCAACAACAGCCTCGGAACCGACACCGACGAGTCCGCACCACAGTCCTCGATTGCGCTGGAGGACGGTATCACCCCGCTCATCGATTCCGACGACGGCGACGACAGCGCAACCGACGCCGTCGGGTCGGTCACGGACGACGACTGGCTGGAACCGGACACGAGCGAGTCCCGGATGGACACCGGACGCGCAGACGACACCACCGGGTTCCACACTACCCGGCAGGCCGGCGACAGGGCACTCGACCGTTCGACCACGCCCAGCGGGGGACCGTCCGACCGTTCGACCGTCAGTGAGGGGTCGCCCGACCGTTCGACCGCGGCCGACGACCCCGACGGGACCGACGACGGCGCCCCGGCAACCGATGTCGAGGCGCTCGAACGCCAGGTACGGGAGCTGAAACGCGCTGTCGACCGACAGAACGAACTCCTCGAGCAACAGACCGAGCACATCGCGGAACTGGTCGAGCGCGTCGACCCGGAGTGAGCGCATCTGTTTCTGCCGACCCGCCGGCGAACGCTCCCGAACAGCCTCTGGCTCTCCGGTGTCTCTGGACCGAATTAATAAAACAAAGGATTTAATTACTAATGACGGCTAACGCTAGATGTAACATTAACAATGACCGGTAACAACAGAGGGCAGAGGACACGACGGACAGTGCTGGGCGCGGCGGGTTCGGTCGCAGCGGCCGGACTCGCGGGCTGTGTCGGCGGTGACAGCGACAGTGGGAACGAGAGTAGAACTGACAGTCCGGACGACACTGGTGAGGCCGACAGCGGTGGAGGCAGCGACACCACCGCCACGGTGACACTCCTGGCCGAAAGCACCAGCCCACACGAGGACGGGCTCCCGGACGACAACATCAGCCACGCCTGCGAACACTTCGAGTTCGGTGACTCCGAGGACCTGACGGGGGCCGAGAGCCCCGACGGTGCCCCCGAGATATCGGCGACCCACCAACTGTTCGACGTGACCGTCGAGGGCGAGAATGGTCACGTCGTCTTCCACGGCGGAGAGGGTGGCCACGACCACGGCGGGGAAAGCGGAGATGGACACGAGGGCGGGCACGAGGGCGAAGACGGCCACGACCACGGCGGGGAAAGCGGAGATGGACACGAAGGCGGAGATGGACACGAAGGCGGGCACGAGGGCGAAGACGGCCACGACCACGGTGGGGAAGGCGAAGACGGCCACGACCACGGCGGGGAAGGCGGAGATGGGCACGACCACGGCGGGGAAGGCGGAGATGGGCACGACCACGGCGGGGAAGGCGGAGATGGACACGAGGGCGGGCACGAGGGCGAAAACGGCCACAACCACGGCGGGGAAGGCGGAGATGGACACGAAGGCGGGCACGAGGGCGAAGACGAGGGCGGCCACGACCACGGCGGAGAGGCGTACGCGTTCTTCGCGGACGGCGGGTCGGTGTCGGTCGTCGAGGGCAACACCGTTCACGCAGAGGAC
>JAQCNG010000243.1 GCA_028275145.1 Halovenus sp.
TCGGCGTACGTGCCGTCGATGAGGTCCTGAAGCCACGGCCACTCGACGTCGGCGAGTTCACGCGTGTACCGCTGTATCTTCGGCGCTTTCAGGGCGAGTCCCTCGCCGAAGACGAGACACATCCCGCCGCGGGTGTCGTTCGTGCCGACGCGCTCGAGGTCACGGAACCCCTCCACCTCGCCGTCACCGGTCGACTCCCCGTCGAGCATGATGGGCGCGTGTTCGGCGATGAATCGGGCCTCCTGCTCGCCGGGCGCGTACTGCATCCCGACGGCCTCGTCGTAGAGCGCGACCTCCTGGGCGTAGCGGCCAATCTCGTCCTCGCGGGGTTTGTACCGGTCGATACCCAGCAGCGTCCGCGCGTAGTCGGCGACGAGCACAGACAGCGCCTGTGCGGTTCCGCCCGCAGACCGGATTGGACCGGCGTAGTAGACGTTGACGAACTCGGTGCCGTCGTCGTTGTCGAGAATCTCCACGCGGTCGATACCCTCGATCGGTGCGGCCACCACACCCTCGGTCAGCAGTGCCACCGCGGTCCGGACCGCCCCCTCTATTTTCCCCGCACGGCTGTCGTAGTCGCCGACGGTCCCCTCGACGAAATCCTCCACGAGCACGAGCGCGGCCTCCTCGCGGGAGCGTTCGCCCTCCAGTTCCCGCACCCGCTCGGCGACGCCGTCGATACCGAGGATGTTCTCGACCCGGTCGGCCATGTCCTGTGCGACCGGAATCTCGACCTCCGCTGCGGGGTCGCCGCCCCGCCCGCGGGCGGCGTTTGCCACCGCCAGCGCCTCGTCCAGTTCCGTCTCGATGCGCTCGAAGTACCGCTCGTCGGCCGGTCGCAACTCCCGGTCGCCCTCGCTCATAGCGGCCACAGATCGAGGTCGGTGACGGGGTCGTGCTCGCGCTCCAGTCGGGTCTCGAACGCCCGGACGTACAGTTCACCCGCGAACGTTGTCGCCGCGTCCAGGTGGCCCGCGACCACGCTGCCGTCCTCCCGGGAGAGGGTGGCGTGGGTGTGTGCGAACCGCTCGTCACCGAGCCACGAGATGTTCCCCACCGCCGGCGTCATCTCGAACGGTTCGTCGAACTGGATGGCGTCGTAGACCTGCTCGTCCTGGTCGTAGAACAGCAGTGTGGCGTCCTGTACCGCGCCCAGACCGAAAAAGAAGGCCGCGTCGATACCCTCCTCGGCGGCGAAAGCCTCAATCTGACCGCGCCAGTCACGACCGTGTTCGAGGCGGGCCACGTACTCGCGTGCACCCTCGACTTGCCTGTAATCCATGTGCGCTTGCCACGGTCGGTGGCGTCAAAACACTGTTGGTCACCCCGGCAGGACCGCGCCGCCGGGAGTCACCACGGGCGACACCGCCGGGTCCGACCCCCAGGCCCAAGTAACAGTAGGGGGAACCCGGAGTATGGAGCAGGTTGCACACCACGGGCGAGAGACCGCGTACCGACTCGTCCGACCGGAGGCGGACGGGCCGACCGCGCTGTACGTCCACGGCAGCGGCGCGGACCACCGGCTCTGGACCAACCAGTACGCGCCGACCGGCCCGTTCCACCCCGCGGCCGCGCTGGACCTGAGCGGGCACGGTGACTCCGGGGATATCGACACCGACGCCGGTCCGGAGACGCTCGCGGCCTACGCCGAGGATGTCGCCGCCGTCGCCCGGAGAGCCGAGGCCGACCTGCTCGTGGGCAACTCCCTGGGCGGCGCGGTGCTCCTCGAGACGCTCCTCTCGGGCCGGTTCGAGCCGTCTGCCGCCGTGTTCGCCGGCACGGGCGCGAAACTCGCCGTCCACGAGTCCATCCGGACGATGCTGCGCGAGGATTTCGGAGCCGTCGTCGAAACGCTCCACACGGACTCGCGACTGCTCTACGACGCCGACGAGACGGTCCGCGAGCGGTCGCGGTCGGCGCTGCGCTCGGTGGGCCGGCGTGTGACCCGGCGGGATTTCGAGACGTGTCACAGGTTCGACGCCCGTGAGAGACTGGGCGAACTCGACGTGCCGGCGCTCGCGGTGGTGGGCGAACACGACAGTCTCACGCCGCCGTCGTATCACGAGTATCTCGCCGACGAACTGCCCGACTGCACCCTCGCGGTCGTCGAGGAGGCCGCCCACCTGGCGATGCTGGAACAACCGGCGGCGTTCAACGCCGCAGTCGAGACGGTCACCGACCGCCTGCCGGGTCGCTGAGGCCGCTCAGAGAATCTGTGCGCCCGCGCCGACGCGGGACTGGTAGGCACGCGCGTCCAGTCCATGTTCCTCGAACCCGTCGAGCATCGCCGAGGCGACCGTCCGGCGCTGGTTCTCCCGGCAGACCGCGAGCACCCCCGGTCCCGCGCCGCTGATTGTGACACCGGTCGCGCCCGCCGCCAGCGCGGCCTCACAGACCGCGTCGTACCCCTCGATGAGTCCGGCGCGGGTCGGGGTCACCACGCTGTTGTGCATGCCGGCACCGACGAGGTCGGGGTCGTCCCGGCACATCCCCGCGACGAGCGTGGCCGCGTTGCCGACAGTCTCGACGAACTGCTCGATTGTCGCCTGCTCGGGGACCACCTCGCGCGCGTCGCGTGTCGAGATAACGGTATCCGGCAGACACACCACCAGAGAGATGTCGGCGTCGACGCGGGTGACACCGGAGTGGCTCGCTATGGTGAACCCGCCCAGAAGCGCCGGGGCGACGTTGTCGTCGTGAGCGTCACCGGAGACGACTGCCTCGCCCTCCGCGGCGACCGGGACCAGTTGCTCGCGGCTGTGGCCGCGGTTGTACAGTTGGTCGAGTGCGACCGCCGCCGCCGCGGCACTCGCCGCCGAGGACCCCAGCCCCGAGGCCGGCCTGACACCCTTGTTTATCTCGATGTGTGCCGGCGCGTCGAGCGCCTCGGCGACTGCGCCGACCGTGTTCTTCTCCGGGTCCTCCGGGATGAACTGACTGCCCGCGCCCGTCACCTCGATGGAGGTTTCGGCGGCCCGGGACACCCTGACGATGTCGGCAGGCCGTGTGAGTGCGACGCCGAAGACGTCGAATCCGCTTCCGAGGTTCGCACTCGTCGCCGGGGCGCGGACGGTTACCATACCCGCAGTTTTATATCTGTTCTCAAAAAGGTAGCGGAGTCGCGGGCGAGACGACTACCGTTCGTCCCAGCGCTCGCCGCTCGCCAGGTCGATCTCGGCGTCGCCACGCTCCGAGGGACAGATGTCCGCCAGCAGGCAGTCCTCGCAGTCGGGGTTGCGCGCGGTACAGGTTTCGCGGCCGTGGCTGATGAACAGGTGGGTCAGCCCCTGCCACTCCGCCTCGGGCACCAGGTCCATCAGGTCCGCCTCGATGCGCTCCGGCCGCTCGCTGTCGGTCATCCCCAGGCGACGGGTCAACCGCTGGACGTGGGTGTCGACGACCACCCCCGCCACCACGTCGTGACCGTGCTGGAGCACCACGTTTGCCGTCTTGCGACCCACCCCCGGGAGGTCGGTCAGTTCGTCCATCGTGTCCGGCACCTCGCCGTCGTGGTCATCGCGTATCTGCTGGGCGGCGTTGCGGATGTAACTGGCCTTGTTGTTGTAGTAGGTAACGGAGTTCAGCGC
>JAQCNG010000247.1 GCA_028275145.1 Halovenus sp.
ATCACAGCACGTCCATCTCGGAGAGTCGTTCGGGGAGGTAGGTGTCGGTGACGAAATCCAGGCCACGGGAGGCCAGCGACTGCTGCTCGGACTTTTTCTCTATCTCCAGCTGCAACTCGATCTGTTCTCTCCAGAACTCGGTCTGGTAGCGGGGGTCCTCCAGTTCGGACTCCAGGGCGTTTATATCGGAGTCACTCAGCGGGTCCGTCGGCAGGTCGTACTCCACGATGTCCTCGGGGCGGATGCCGACGAAGTCGGCTTGCGGGGTCGCCAGATACGCCGAGAGGTGGGCACTCTTTATCGAGCCGTAGGCCACCGAGCCGTAGATGCGGTAACTCCAGGGGTCGCCGTCTGTAAAGACCACGATAGGCAGGTCGAGTTCGTCGTGGAGGCGCTTGGTGAGGCGACGCGTCGCGCGTGCGGGCTGGCCTTTCAGGTGGACCACGACACAGTTGTACTCGTTGTCGAACCCGTTCTCGACGAGGCGGTCGCGCATCCCGCCGGTCTCGACACACAGCGCGAAGTCGGCGTCGTTGTCGAGAAACTCGATTGTGTCGGGGTTGTTCGGAATCTGGTAGCCACCCTCGCCGACGTCTTCCTGACAGTGGATCTCCCGCTCGCCGCGCCGGGTCTGCTCGCGCAGTTCCAGCGGCCCCATCACTGTCGCGCCCGACTCCTCGGGGCGCATGTGGAAGTCCTCGCGGGTCGCGCCCGTCACGATCTCGAGGTCCTCGACGAGCTGGTTCGACTCGTCCTGGCTGTTGAACTGTGCCTCGTCGAGGTCCCAGGACTCGGAGAGGTAGTACAGTTCCCGCAGCGTCGAGGAGCGCTCCTCGTCGAGCTGTCGGGCGAGAAAGTCGATCGCGTAGACGGCCTTGAGCAGTTTCTGTGCGCCGCCGATTGAGTTCGCGCTCCGGGTCGAGTTCCGGTCGCCGTAGACCCAGACGTTCTGTTCCTCGTCGTACTCGATGTTTGTTTTCGTCCGTGTCGGAATCTGCAGCCGCGGCACGTCACCCTCGGCGAACTGGTCGTAGAACTGGTCTGCCAGGGCGAGCAACTGCTGGCGTGGGTCTGGCGTGTCCGTGCTGTCGGAGGTGGTGTCGTCTGTACTCATTGTTGTGTCTCGGTAGTTCGTGTGATCAGGTGTCGACAGTCAGTTTCTCCTCGGGCAGTCCGTCGACGACGACCGAGGTCTCTGCGTCGCCGTCGACCTCGTAGCGCAGAACGGCAGTCTCGCCGCTCGCAACCGTCGGGTTCCACCTCAGGAACCACTCGCCGTCCATCTCGACGACGGTTGCCTCTGCCGGGTCGTCGCTGCCGTCGACGAGCGCCGGTTCGGTGTCGCTCTCGACCACCTCGGTCACCGCCAGGTCGGCGGTGCTGTCGTCGTTGTTCTCGACACGCAGGTGGACCCGGCCGTTCTCGCGGTCGCGGGTCACCAGCACGTCGTTCATGATGCGGGCCATCGTTGTGTCGATGTCGAGCGACTCGCGGTCGGTCACCGCGGTGAGTTTCTCGGCCATCTCGGGCAGGATGGTGCCGAGTTTGTCCTGTTTCTC
The DNA here is from genome assembly GCA_028275145.1 of Halovenus sp. Classification (GTDB taxonomy): domain Archaea; phylum Halobacteriota; class Halobacteria; order Halobacteriales; family Haloarculaceae; genus Halovenus. The sequence goes on from JAQCNG010000247.1 coordinate 1,560, forward strand.
GCGGCGC
>JAQCNG010000272.1 GCA_028275145.1 Halovenus sp.
CGTTTGTCTGTTCGAGGCACTCACCTCGTTCGTGCCTGGTTATGCGTGGGACCGGATTTGAACCGGCGGACCTCTACAGGACAGCGCCCTCAACGCTGCGCCGTTGGCCTGGCTTGGCTACCCACGCACTCAGAACATGTGCCATTCCCTCCGGGTAGATAAAAGCACTTTCGTTTGCGCTCCCCGCTGTGTCTGCCGGCCACGACCCGACGTGCGTGCATCCGGTGACAGTACCGCACCGGCACTCGGTGTCTGGGCTACGACCCGGTCCGTATCTCGAACCGGGCACCGCCGTCACGGCTCTCGGTCACGGTGAGTTCCCAACTGTGGGCGTCGACGATGTCACGGACGATGGACAGTCCGAGTCCGGGTGTCCCCTTTCCGGAGACGCCGTGTTCGAGCACCGTCCCCCGGTTGGCCTCGGGGATTCCCTGCCCATCGTCCGCGACGTAGAAGCCTCCGTCGTCGAGCATCCCGACCCGGACCGTCGGGGGTGGGTCGTTGTGTTCGACCGCGTTGCGAACGAGATTCTCCAGGAGACTCCGGACCAAACTGGGCTCACACTCGATGACACCGTCGCCGTCGAGCGTGAGCGATGCGTCTCCGGACTGAACTGTCTCCCAGGCCGCCTCGACGAGTTCGCCGACCTCGGCCGTCTCGCGGTCCTCGACGGCAGCCCCGGACCGCGCGAGCGTCAGGAGGTCGTCGACCATCCGCTCCATGCGCTGGAGTCCGCTTGCGACCCTGTCGAAGTCCTCCTGTTCGTGTGTCTCCCGTGCGCGTTCGAGCGCGAGCGTCGCGATACCGAGCGGGTTGCGCAGGTCGTGTGAGACAACAGACGCGAACCGGTCGAGTCGCTCTCGTTCCTCCCGGAGTCGTGCGGCCGTCTCGACGAGTTGGAGCGCAACAGCGGCGTTTTCGGCCAGTATCTCAGCGAACTGGACGTCTGTCTCGTCGAACGTGCTCCCGACGGCCCCGACGCTGAGCAACCCGGTCTCTCCGATTGGGGTATACATTGTCTGTGTGAACGTGTCTCGTCCGTAGGGGTCGTCCTGTTCGATGTTGTCGATGACCGTCTCGCCCCGACGAACCGCACGCCCATGGGGTGACTCGTCGACCCGGAACGAGGGGCGCGAATCGATGTCCCCGACGCGCCCGCCAAAGGCGACGTGGTGGAGCAGTCCGGTCTCTGTCTCGTGTCTGCGGACGGCCGTGCCTGGAAACCCAAGCACATCACTCGCCGCGTCCGCGGTTCGTTGCAACACCTCGTCGACGCTCTCGGCGCTCATCAGTTCCCGTGTCGAAATGTGGAGCGCGGTGATGGTCTCCTCGTAGCGCCGACTGGTCCCCACGCTCCGGAGCGAACAGCAGGCCAGTTGCGGGTCACTCTCCAGCGGCGTGACCCGCAGGTCGTAGTGCATCCACTCGCCGGTTCCCCCGGGTCTGAGCGTTATCTGCCTGTCTGTCACCGCCTCCCTCTCGATCGCCGCCGCCACTGCACTCTCCCACTGCTCCCGGGTCGACTCCTCGAGCACCCCCCGACGCTGGAGCGCCCGTAACGACTCGTTGCACAGGTCGTCCGGCCCCTCGGCGAACACGACCGTACAGCGATTGTTCAGGTCGACGATGGTGTGTTCTCCATCGACGAGAACCCCTGCCCCCGGGACGCTGTTCAGGGTTGCCACTGTGTGTATGTTCGCGGGCGCTCACATAAACATCCCGACGGACGGCCACCCGTCGGGGTGTGGCCCTCCGGGTGCCGGTCCGTCCCGGGTCGAACAGCGACCCGGCCCGGGTCAGCTATCCGCTCCCGGTTCGGTCGGTTCGGCGAACCCGAAGCGCGGTTTCACGTCCTCGATGCGGACACGGACCCGTTCGCCCTCCTCTGTGTCCGGCACGAAGATGGTGAACCCCTCGATGCGGGCGATACCGTCGCCCTCGGAACCGGTGTCGACGATGTCCACCTCGAGTTCTTCGCCCGGGCGCACGGGGGCGGTCAGGCGGTTCTTCGCGACCAGATACAGCTCCGAGGACGTCTCCCGGGAGGCATCCGGGCGGACCTGTCGGACGTACTCGAACTCCGACTCGATGTCCGCCTCCAGAGCCCCCAGGTCGCGCCCGTCGAACACCTTGACGGCGAGGTCACCGCCCGGCGCGAGCAGTGCGTCGGCGAGTTCGAACGCCTGCCGGGCGAGATGCACCGAGCGAGCGTGGTCGAGGTCGTACTCGCCGGTCATGTTCGGGGCCATGTCCGAGAGCACCACGTCGACCGGTTGCTCGCCCGCCGCCAGGGCCGTGCGGACCTCATTCGCGGTTTCGGTCTCGGTCACGTCGGCCCGGATGTACCTGGTCTCCGGTTCGGGTTCCTCCAGCGGGTCGATCCGCTGGCGGTCGACACCGACCACCCGACCCCCGGGACCGACCCGCTCGGCGGCGACCTGCAGCCAGCCACCCGGGGCCGCCCCCAGGTCCAGCACCGTGTCGCCCCTGTCCAGCAGGTCGGCGGTCCCGTCGAGTTGCTGGAGTTTGTACGCCGACCGGGCGCGGTACCCCTCCTGTTTGGCGCGGTTGTAGTACTCGTCTTTCCCGGTCATTGCTGTCCCCCGGTTCGTCTCGCACGGGCGGGCTCTGGTCGGTTCATACCCGAACTGTGGCTGTCGACACCCATACGTGTGGCGTCCCCGCCACGGCTGGAGGCGGTTTCAGGCGATGCGGGCAATCCAGGCGTCGGGGTCGTCGAGTTCGGCGTCGGTGGGCAGGGAGTCGGGGTCGTCCCAGGCCCGGGCGGCGAGACCCATCCCCTGCTGGTCGACAACCGCGTCGAAAAACGCCTTGCCGCGCTCGTACTGCTGGCGCTTGACACTCAGCCCCAGGAGCCGACGGACGAGCGTCTGGACCGGCCCACGGCCGGTGCGGCGCTGCTCGATTTTGCGGCGCAGGTCGGCGTACTCCTCGTCGAAGGCCCGGTCCATCGCGAGCTCCGCGTACCCCTCGACGGCTGTCATCGTGGTGTCGAGTTGACCCAGCGACTCGCGGTCGATACTGCCCGAGGTGAGATTCTCGATTGCCTCCTCCATCGCGGACTCGAGGTGCGCCGAGAGCCAGGGTGCGGCACCGAACTCGGCCGCGTGGGTGACCTCGTGGAACGCAATCCACCGGCGGAAGCGGTCGTACTCGACATCGAGCGAGTCGGCCACCCGGCGGATGTTCGGCCGGACGAAGTACAGCGCGTGCTCGTCGCCGTCGGCGAGCAACAGGGGGTCGTACTGCCCGAGGACGTGCTCGGCCAGAAAGGAGAGTGTGAACGCCATCGTCCCGGTGTTGACCATGCGCGCGAGCCCGGGGACCTGTCCCATCTGCTCACCCAGCGGGGCCATCACCCGCTCGAACGTCTCCACGTTTGCGTCGAGCCAGTGGTGGCGGTTCTGTATCTCGACACGCTCGGGCAGGTCGAACCCGAGGGTGGTCGCCGTCCGGACGCGGTCACGCGCATCGCGGACGTCGTCGGCGTAGGCCCGACGCTCGGCGGGCGATATATCGACACTGCCGGCGTCCGTCGCGGCCTTTGCCGCCTCGGTGACGGCCGCCCAGTCGATGTGCCCGTCGCCGCTCGCTCCCGTGACGGCCCGGACACTCCGGTAGATACTCATACCTACTGATGGCGACGGACAGACAAAAGGGCTTTCTCCTACTCGTCGACGGTGACACCCACCGGCCGGTTTTCGTCGTCGTCGGGTGTTTCGACCTCGACGTCGGGGCTATCGCCGCCAACAAGCCGTCGCAGGGCCGCTGCGACCCCGACGAACACCAGCACGGCGCCCACTACCGCCAGTGCCTTCGACGGTACCGCCGGCTCGTCGTCGACGACCCCGGCCTCTCTTTTTTCGTCGTCGGCCTGTTCGTCGCCGACCAGTTCGTCCGTCTCCTCGTCGGCCTCGCTCGACCCGGTGACGGCGTGGAACGGCTGGTCGGCCGAGAACGTTGCGTCGTCGAGGTGAATCTCAAGAACTGTGATGTTCACCATACTGTCTCTTGGTGGACTGGCATCTTAGCCGTTGTGGCCTGACGCCGGGACCCGCCTGTCCCCGGTGGAGGTAGTTCACTCGTGACTGTCGAGACTGCCCATCCGGTCTTTGCGGCTACTCCCCGGCGTAGGTGTGAGCCGGTAGCGATAGACAACGTACGCGAGGGCCACCTACGCGCCGACCAGTGCCGCGAGCGCGACGACCACACCAGCCCAGACCGGCGCGCTGTCTCTTCATGTACTCGCGCGGGGAGAGTTAACCCTTGTAGGACAGTGCCAACCGTGTCCGCTGTGGGACGCAGCCGACGGGTATTGCTGTTCACACAGAAACAAATATACAAGTCGACGGCCGACGAACTGCGAGCGATGGCCGCCATCGCGTTCGACGGACTCACAAAGGCCTACGGCGACCTGCTGGCAGTCGACGGCGTGAGTTTCGAGGTGGACGAGGGCGAGATATTCGGCTACCTCGGGGCGAACGGCGCGGGGAAATCAACGACGATACGCGTGCTCATGGGGTTTCTCTCGCCCACCGCAGGGGATGCCCGCCTGCTCGGACACGACGTGACCGACGAGGCAGCGCTCGTCGAGGCGAAACGCCATGTGGGGTATCTGCCCGACGAACTCCGGTTCGACGAGAGCGCGACAGGGCGGGAGATTCTCGACCTCCACGCCGAACTCAAAGGTGACGAGCGGAGCGGGGAGTTGCTGGAACTGTTCGACCCGCCGGTCGACCGCAAGATACGGTCGTACTCCCACGGCAACGTGAAGAAACTCGGCCTGGTGACGGCGTTCATGCACGACCCTGACCTGGTGGTGCTCGACGAACCCACGGGTGGGCTCGACCCGCTGGTGAAACAGCGCTTCGCCGACTTCGTCCGCGCGGAGCGCGACCAGGGGCTGACCGTGTTTTTCTCCTCGCACATTCTCAGCGAGGTACGCCGACTCTGTGACCGGGTCGGCATCGTCAGAGGCGGACAGCTCGTCACCGTCGACCCCATCGATGTCCTGCTCGACCGCAGCGGCAAGGTCGTCCGCATCGTCGCCAGGGAGCCACTCGACCACAAGACCCTCGCGGGACTCGACGGTGTCCACGGCCTCGAGGCGAGTCCGGAGGGCCGCGACGGCCACGGATTCCGCGAGTACACGTTCACCTTCACCGGCGATATCGACGCACTGCTCGACGTGCTCGCCGGCCGGCGCCTCGTCGACCTCGCAATCGAGGAGGCACCGCTGGGGGACGTGTTCCTGCGGTTCTACGGCGAGAACGTGGACCACGACGATACCGGGGGGCAGCGGTGACTGCCATCGCCCGCTACGATGGTCGAAGGCGTCTCCGCGGGAGTCTCTACCTCTCTGTTGCCGTCTCCGCGCTCGCGGCGCTCGACATCTGGGTGTACCCCTCGTTCCGCGACGCCTTCGCGGGCGAGGACCTGCTGGATGCCTACCCGGACCAGCTTCTGCAACTGTTCGACGTCCAGACGATGACCACAATCGAGGGGTTTCTGGCCACCGAACTCTACGTGTTCGGCTGGATAATCCTGCTCGGTCTGTACGTCGCGTACCTCGCGGCCGGTCGGGTCGCGGGCGACATCGAGCACGAGCGCATGGACATCCTGCTCTCGCTGCCGGTCTCCCGGGCACGGACAGTCACCGAGGTGTTCGCCGCGCTTGCGGTTCCCATCGTCGTGGTGAATCTTCTGCCGCCGGCCGTGGTGTTCGTCGGCAGTGCACTCATCGGAGAGTCGATCGCGGTCGCGGACCTGCTCGCGGTCCACCTGCTCTCGGTTCCGTACCTGTTTGCCTGCGCGAGCATCGGGCTGGTCGTGTCGGTGGCCTCCGACCGGGCCGATATCGCGCAGCGAATCGCGCTCGGGGTCGTCTTCGGCCTGTACCTGATCGAGTCGCTCGTCGTCGGGACCGACTACCAGGTTGTCGGTGTCGTCGCGCCCTCGCGCCACTACGACCCGGCCGCCATCCTCGTCGACGGCACCTACGACCTCGTCGGGGCTGTGGCTCTCACCGGGATGACCGGCCTGCTTCTCGCGGCGAGCATCGTCTGGTTCCGACGACGCGACCTGTGAGCTCCTCGCCCGGTTGGCGGGCGTTCGGCGTGGACGACACCCATATAGCCGCGGCGACCACAGCCAGAGGCGATGCGCCCCGCACAACCGGTCGAGCGCGCGGTCGGCATCGACCACTACGTCAGCGACGCCACCGGGACCGGCGGCCGCCTCCGGGACGAACCCGGGGAGTTCCGTGTGCGCGAACTGGAGGCTTTCGAGACCGAACCGGTCGACGCCGACACGGACGCGTACCCGCACCTGCTCGTGCGCGTGAGACTCCGGAACTGGGAGACAAACAACTTCGCAAACCGGCTGTCAAACCAGCTGGGCATCTCCCGCGAGCGGGTGAGCTGGGCCGGGACGAAAGACAGGCACGCGGTCACGACACAGCTGTTCTCGGTCGACGGCGTCGACCCGGGCGACCTGCCGGCGCTCCCCCGGGCCGACTGTGAGCCCGTTGGTCGGGCCGGCCGACCCATCCTGTTCGGTGACCTGGCGGGCAACGAGTTCGAGGTGACGGTCCGTGACCCCGACCATCCCGACACTGTCCCGGATATCACGGCACAGCTCCGGTCGTTCGCCGGCGGTGACCGGGACAGCGTCGGCGTGCCAAACTACTTTGGTCAGCAACGGTTCGGGAGCAAGCGACCGGTCACGCACGAGGTGGGGCTCGCGGTGGTCCGTGGCGACTGGGAGGCGGCGGTGCTGACCTACGTCGGCAACCCGTCCGAGCGCGAACCCGAGCGGACCCGCGAGGCCCGCCGGTTCGTCGAGGAGTGCCGCGACTGGCAGGCCGCGCTCGACCGGTTCCCGGGCCACCTGCGCTACGAGCGGGCGATGCTCCACCGCCTGGTCGAGGGCGACGACGAACCGACGGATTTCCGCGAGGCGCTGGAGACCACACCGGAGAACCTCCAGCGACTGTTCGTCAACGCGGCCCAGTCGTACGCGTTCAACCGGATGCTCTCGGAACGGCTCGACCGGGGGCTCCCCTTCGACCGGCCGGTCGCGGGGGACGTGGTCTGTTTCGCCGACAGCGACGCGCCGGACGGACTCGCACTGCCCGACCAGGACCGCACCCAGCGGGTGACCGCCGACCGTGTCGACGCGGTGACCCGACACTGCGAGCGCGGGCGGGCGTTCGTGACCGCGCCGCTGGTCGGCACCGAAACCACGTTCGCGGACGGCGAACCCGGTGATATCGAGCGGTCGGTCTGCGAGGCGGTCGGCCTCGACCCGGCGGCGTTCGACCTGCCGGGCGCGTTCGAATCGACTGGCACCAGACGCGCCGCGCTCGTCCGGACCGACCTCGAACACTCGGGGGAGCCTCTCCGTTTCGAGTTCCGACTCCCGCGTGGCTCGTACGCGACGGTCCTGCTCCGCGAGTTTCTCAAGACCGACCCCGACGCGCTGTGAAGCGTCGTCCTTATTCGCGTTCCGGCACTTACTACCAGTATGCAGTGTGGTGAGTGTGCGTCGCCGCTGGACAGGCCGGGCGATTACTGTCTGGTCTGTCGCACGACAAACGCCGACACCGTCGTGCTCGAACTCGGTCGGAGTCGGGCAACGGTGGCGGTGCTCGACGGGGACGACGTTGTCGGCCGGCGGACGGTGACGACCACCCCGGAGACTGACGGCGAGCGCGCCCGCTCGGAACTGCGCTCCTTTGCCGGACAGGTCGCCGAGGAGGTCCACCGGAAACGTCCCGAGGAGGTGTACGCCACCGGCGACCGGGGGGTGTTGCGGGCGGTCCAGGGGGAGTTGCACTACCCGCTGTACCGCATCGACGCGGACGACCCAATCGACCACGTCCGGGACCGGCGCGGCGAACCGGCCCTCGAGGTTGTCGAGGCGTCCGTGGCCGAGAAACTCGGCGGGTCCCACTCGACGCTCGTCGGCGGACGGTCGGGCAGGGACGCCCTCCGGGTGGTCGCCGGCCACCCTCACGTCAAGAAGATCGTCCCGGGACCGATCGACGCGGGCGGGTCGGGGTCGCGGACGGGTGTTCGCGCGAAGGCGACACGGGCCGACACCAACGGCAACGTTCGCCTGCTGTTGCGCGACGGGTCGAGTGTCCAGGAGAACCGCGTCGTGACGACCGCCGGCGAGCGCGACCTGGGCGAGCGTGTCCGGGCGGACCTCAACGACGCACTCGCCGAGGCCGACCTCGCCTGACCCGGCGCTCCAAGACGGTGGCAGGGCCCGCCTCGGACTGGCTGGCAAACAGGTGACACGGCAACACACCCACAGAGGCCCGTGTCACGCGACGATGATGACCCCCGTGGCACTGTCTCAGCGCATACGGTCGGTGGTCCCGTCCTGATACAAAAGTTCGAGGTGTCACGGGCACGCGACCGGTGAAACTCGCAGGGTTTATGCCTCTACTCGGCCGAGTCGTACCCACTATGAGTGACCAGGAGAGCAAGGTCGGGAGTGCCGGCCGATTCGGGGCGCGCTACGGGCGGGTCGCCCGCCGGCGTGTCGCCCAGATCGAGCGGGAGATGCGCTCTGCGACCGTCGACGGCGACAGCGTCAAACGGGTCGGCACCGGCATCTGGATAAACGAGGAGACCGGCGAGAAGTTCGCGGGCGGCGCGTACAAGCCCGAGACCCCGGCCGGAAAGACGGTGAACCGCTCCATCCGTGCCGCACTCGGCGAGGACGAGGAGGACGAAGACGAATGAGCTACAAGTGCTCCCGGTGCAAGCGCGACGTCGGCCTCGACGAGTACGGTGGCGTCCGCTGTCCGTACTGTGGGCACCGTGTGCTGCTGAAAGAGCGGAGTCGCGATGTCAAAGAGGTCGACGTCGAGTAACGCCGTGCGCCACGAGACCCGACTGTCTGTCGAGTACCCCTCTCCCGAGCAGGCACGCCGTATCGAGCGTGCGCTCGCGCCGGAGGTCGGCGATATCGGCGATACCCGCAGTCGGACCCGCCTCCGGCGGTCGGGAGCGGTCGTCAGCATCGTCGTCGAGGCGGCCGACCTCGTTGCACTCCGTGCCGGACTGAACACCTGGTGTTCGTTACTGGGTGTGGCCGAGCAGACCGGTGGTGCCTGCTGAGTGTGTGGCCGACGGGCAACCGGCAGGGAACGGGCGTGAAAGCGTGCGTTTATGTCGATGGGTCCCGACGTGTTGGATATGCAGGGAAATCTTCCGCCGGAAGCACAGGAGAAAATCGAGGAGCTGCAGGACCTCCAGGAGACGGCCCAGCAGGTGGCCGCACAGAAGCAGGAGGCCGAGAGTGAACTGACCGAGTCCGAGACAGCACTCGAAGAACTCGATGACGTCGACGAGGACACACAGATGTACCAGCAACTCGGCGGTCTGCTCGTCGAGACGGAGTACGACGAGGCAAAAGAGGACCTCGAGGAGAAAGTCGACAGTCTCCAGGTGCGCGTCGACACCCTCGAGAAACAGGAAGAGCGGGTCCAGCAGCAGTTCGAGGAGCTCCAGAGCGAGCTCCAGCAGATGCTCGGCGGTGCTGGCGGCGCGCTCGGCGGTGCCGGCGGTGCGTGACTGAGGCCTCTCCAGACGACCGCGAGGTCGTCGAGACGGCAGTCGAGGCGGCCGAGGAGGTTGTCCTCTCGCGGTACTCCCGGAGCGAACTGCGCGACATCGATATCGGGGTTTCCTTCGAGGACGGCCGGCTGTCGGTCGACATCTATGTCGACGCGCCTGGTGACCCAGACCAGGTCGCAAACGACGCGGCACTGGCAGCCCGTGGCGCGGTCGACGACCTGCTCGACGTGTAGCGAGCGGACCGCTTTTGACCCCCGCACACGTATGTCTGGGCATGGAACACGAGGCGACCGTCGAAGGGGTCGGCGTCGGCGTCAGCGACGAGGGACCGGGCGCGCCGGTCGTGTTACTCCGGGCGCGCGAGGAGCTGATTCCGATCTTCATCAGCGCCGACCAGGCACAGTCCATGCAGCTCGCGCTCGAGGGTGAACCCTTCGAGCGCCCGCTGACCCACGACCTGTTTGTCGAGATGGTCGCGGAGTTCGGTGCAGCGATCGACCGCGTCCGCGTCGACGACCTCGCCGACGAGACCTTCTACGCGAAAATCGACACGGAGCAGTATCACGGCGGCGAGCGCAACCGTGCGGTGTTCGACTGTCGCCCCTCGGACGGCATCGCCATCGCACTCCGGGTCGACTGTCCGCTCGTCGTCACCGACGAGGTGGTCGACGAGGCGGGCCGGCCGCCCGAGGCGTTCGAGACCGACGAGGAACTCGACGACACCGACGACGACTTCGGCGACACGCTGTGAGATGAGCGGGTACGACGGACTGTTGCTCGACCACGACGGCGTGCTGGTCGAACTGGTCAGCCGGGAGCGACTCGCCGCAGGGCTGCGCACTCACGGCGAACCCCGGTTGCGCGCACTCGGTGTCACCCCCGACACGGCGCTGTTCGACGCGTTCAGCGTCGGGGCCGACCGAGCGGAGATCAGCGACCAGGCCGACCGTCACGGCGTCGACCCCGGCGCGCTGTGGCAGTGTCGTGACGACGCCATCGAGACGACGCTCCGGGCCGCCACCAGAGCCGGCGAGAAAGAGCCCTACGACGATGTCGAGGCACTCGCCGGTCTCGACGTGCCCCGGGGCATCGTGAGCAACAACCAGCGCCGAATCGTCGAGTTTGTTCTGGCGGCCCACGGTCTGGCGGACCTGTTCGAGACGGTCCGGGCGCGCGAACCCACGCTCGCGAGTCTCGACCGAAAAAAGCCCGCGCCGGTGTATCTCGACAGGGCCGTGTCGGACCTCGGTGTCGAACAACCGCTGTACGTCGGCGACAGCGAGACGGACGTCCTCGCGGCCCGCCGCGCGGGCATCGACACGGTCTTTCTGCGCCGCGGACACAACGCCGACACCTCGCTCTCGACGGACCCGACGTACGAGGCGAGCACGCTCGAGGAGGTTGTCAGCCTTCTGGGGACCGACCCGGGAACTGCCCGGTAGTCACACACAGCCCCGACGTGTCGCTCCGGCGCACAGGCTACGGTGTGCCCGGCGGTCACACGCGGTCCGAGAGCCACCGTTCGATGTCGTCGGCGAGCGGGCCCCGGCGGTGGACGGTCCCGCGCTCGACGTCGACCACCGTCGACCCGCCGCCCGGAGTCTCGCCGTCGTCGACGACAGCGGTCACGCGCTCGCGGACGCGCTCGTGGAGGTCAGCGACGCGCCGGGCCGACGGCCGGCCGCTCTCGTTGGCGCTCGTGGCCGTCACCGGCGCGACACGGTCGAGCAGGGCCAGCGCAACCTCGTGGTCTGGGACCCGCACACCCACCCGGTCGCGGCCGGCGGTCAGGATATCGGGCACCCGGTCGCCCCGCTCGACGACGACGGTCACCGGGCCGGGCAGGAACTCCCGCATGAACGACCGCTCGCGCTCGCTCGGGTCGGTGTATCTGCGGGCCGTCTCGACGTCCGGCACCGCCATCGAAACCGGGTCCTTTCGGTCGCGGCCTTTTGTCTCGAAGACCCGCTCGACTGCCCCGGGGTCGAGCGCGTCGGCACCCAGTCCGTAGACCGTCTCTGTCGGGTAAACCGCAAGCTCGGCCCCGCGGATGGCCGCCGCGGCAGCCTCGATATCGCTGGGTTCGGCCGGCATCGCTCTGTCTCACCCGTCTGTGGCCTCGACAGCCTCGAGCACCGCGGTCTCGAGGTCATCGTAGTCGGGGAGGTCGGGCCACTCGCTCGCGGCCCACGCGTACCGGACGGTCCGGTCGTCGTCCAGCACGAACGTCGCGGGCCGTGGCTCGGTGATGCCAGTCATCCCGTCGAGGTCGTTCGTGATGCCGTAGGCCTCGGCCACGGCGTTCGCGGGGTCGGAGAAAAACCGGAAGTCGGTCTCCCCGAGGTTGTTGTCCTCGATGAGTCGCTTGTGGGCGTAGGGCGTCGAGATGGAGAGTCCGACCACCGTCGCGCCGAGGTCGTCGAACCCGCGGTCGCGCATCTCCGACCAGACGTAGGTCCCCGGAAAGGCACCGTCCATCGAGTAAAAGACCAGACAGACCGGCCCATCGAGCTCCGACAGCGCGACGTCCTCCCAGTACTCGTCGTCGACGACCGGGCGGGTGAAATCCGGCGCCTGCTCGCCCTCGGTGGGGTGGTCCGGTTCGCCCATGTCGACCACCTCGAACCCCAGGTCCATCTACGACCCCCCCGCGGCCGCAGTCTCGACGGTGAGGCGACCGTTCTCGCCGTACGTCTCCTCGAGATACGAGACGATGTTCGCGCTCTCGGCCATCGTCACGCCCGTGTTGTCGTCCACGATGACCGGCACCGTCCGGACGCCGCTCTCGCGTTTGACCGCGTCGCGTTTCGAGTGCAGCGGCTCGACGAACCGGGAGCGGTACGCCAGTCCGTACTCGTCGAGTGTTCTGACCACGCGCTCACAGAACGGACACGCCTGCAGTCGGTAGAGTGTAATCGCTGGCTCGCTCATACCCACTGTAGGGAGGACTCGGGTGTAAGCGCTTCGACGCCGGGCCGCTCGTTTGCTGTCGTGACGACTCGCTCACCGGCGTACGTGGTTGTTTGCCCCGGCTCACCGTTCGAGCTCCGCGAGAAACGGCTCGACGGACTCGTGTTCCAGTTCCAGCACAGTCGTTCCGGTGACCGAGCGGAGGACTGTCCGGGCAGGACCGCTCGCGTCGGTGTACTCGAGGAGGCTCTGGTGACGGACCCCTCCGGCGACGAGTATCCGTACCGCTCTTGCTCTGTCGTGGACATCCAGCACGTAGAACCGAACCTGGTCCACATCGGCGTACTGGACCTGGGTTCGGGAAACTGACCGGTCCCCGATGTGGTCCTCGAGTGCTGTGGCTGTCTCACCGGAGATGGTAAACGAGAACCTGACAGGACCCTCGTCGGACTGTCTGACAGCCCCGTGGTCCGCGAACGCCTCACAGACACTGTCTCCGCGCTCGCGATACGCCGCCGCATCTGTTCGGACACGGTCTCTGATCTGTTCCCACGTCGCTGTGATTGGGTTCTCTGATGGCATCTGTGTTACCCTCCCGCGCCGCTCGCGGCGGTTGTGGTCTCCTCCTCGTTTTCGAGCTCTGTCTCGGCGTCGATTGCGTCCCGAACCCCGTCTCCGAGCGCGTTGAACCCCGTCACGACGATCACTATCAACACACCGGGGATGGTGGCGATGTGCCAGGACTCGGTGGTCAACAGCGGTTGACCAACGTCGACGAGCCGGCCCCACTCGGGTGTCGGCGGTGAGATGCCGAGTCCGAGAAAGGACAGCCCCGCGGTTCCGATGATGATCCCGCCGAGATTCATCGACGCGTACACGAGCAGGTAGCCGACGATGTAGGGAAAGATGTGTCGTCGCATCGTGGTCAGCGGGGGGAGCCCGTAGCTGTCGGCGGCGTCCACCCACGTCCGCTCGGAGACCTGCAGTGCCGGCCCACGGATCGCACGCCACAGCGAGGGCCAGCCTGTGAGTGCGAAAATGAGCGCCAGCAGGGCTCCGCCGTTGTACAGACCGGCAATCCAGGTCTGGGAGAGGACCACCGATAACATGATAACGACCAGAAGCTGTGGGAGTGACTGGGTCGCATCGCTCAACAGGACGATGCCGAGGTCGATCCACCCGCCGTAGTACGCGCTGATGAGCGCCAGCGCCGCGGAGATGACACTGCTGATGAGGATCGCTACCAGCCCGATAAACAGTGAGATTCGAGAGCCAAGCGCAACCTGGGTGAACAGGTCCTGACCGGACGGGAGCGTCCCGAACGGATGGAACCGGTCGTACTTGTCGTAACTGAGCGGCCCGATGTGTCTGTCGGGAATCCCCTGTGACGTCGAGTCGAGATTCGCGGCAAAAACTGTCGTCGTCTCTATCTGGCCTGTCGTGTCGTCGTAGTAGCGCAACTCGTTGCTGTTCGGGTCGATGACGTTCTCCTCGAGAGAGGTCGGACTGACCGCGGGCGCAAACAGGGCGAGTATGAGAAACGAGAGCACGACCAGCAGTCCGAACTGCCCCCACCGGTGCTGTCTGAACCGGCGAACACCGTCGTCGAGCGGTGTCCAACTCGCCGTCCGGTACCGGGCGCGGTAGAGAAGGTATCCACGCCAGAGCCAGTACAGACACAGGAACCCGTAGGCGTAGACGAGCACGAGTCGCAGGAGCCACACAACGGCCGGTGACAGCCCCAGGAACGTGCCCTGCCAGCCCTCACCGGGGACGTGCACGCCCTGGTTTGGAATCGTCTCCCGACTCAGCAACACGGGCACCTGGTCTGTGACCTGTGTCGCTGTGGACCCGACCGGCAGTGAGGTTGTGAGAAACTGGAGCAGCGCCCCCACCTGCGGGAGCACCAGCAGTACCGCGACGAGCACCCACGCTCGTGTGGGCGTCAGTGGGAGCCGTTCGAGCCGGCTCTGTGGCGTCGAGTCCGGTTCGTGCTGTGGTACAGGGTCACTCATTATCGTTCCTCGTAGCCGATTCGTGGGTCGATGAGCGTGTACAGGATGTCCTGCATGATGTTGATACACACTGTCAGTAGAATGAATACGAACATCAACGAACCCGCGAGCGGGAGGTCACCCGCCGTCATCGCATCGAAAAACAGGGTTCCAATCCCGTTGATACCGAACACCACCTCGACCAGCACCGACCCGCCGACCAGGATGTACGCCTCGCTCGTGATAACCGGAATCAGCGGGATCATCGCGTTCCGCAGGACGTGTTTGCCGATGAGCCGCCGTCTGGACACCCCGACAGCCTGTGCCGTATCGATGAAGTCCTCGTTTATAATCTCGAGCACCGCGGTTCTGGACAACCGGAGTTCGTTACCCATCGAGGCGGAACCGAGCACGAACGCGGCAGGCAGAATCTGTTTCGTGGCTGTGACGAACCCCTCCGGTGTCCCGAGACTCGACAGGTCCGGCGCGCCGACGATCTCTGTCTCGATGATAAACGACTCCCAGCCGCTGCCCAGAAACAGCGTATCGGACCGCGAGAGGAGTGCCAGCAGGATGACCGCGAGCCAGAAGTTCGGCATCGCGCGCCAGACGATGCCCGTGATGGATGCCGCGTAATCACGGTTCGTGTTCACGTTGAGCCCCGCGTAGATGCCCAGCGGTATCCCGATAAAAACCGGTATCAGCACAGCCCACAGGCCGAGCCAGATGGTGCGGGGGCCGAACTGTGCCAGCAGCGACACGGTGTCTTGCCCCGGATACACCACCCACGACTGGCCCAGGTCGAAGGTGAACAGATCTGTGATGTACTCGGCGTACTGGACGTGGATGGGGTCGTTCAGCCCGAGCTGCTCTTCGATCCGTTCCAGCCGCTCCTGTGCCTGTGCGCTGTTGACCGGCCCCACGATAGCAGCCGCGGGGTTCAGCGGCCCGAGCCGGATAATAGCAAATGTCGCTGTCGTCCCGAGCAACAGAACCGGGATTGCCAGCAGAATCCGCTTGAGCAGGTACAGGAGCCGGTTCATCTCACCAGTCCAGTCGAGATTCTGCCGACAGGTCTGCGGAGGCGACCCTGGTCATGCCGGGGGGGTTCACTCGAACGAGACCCCGTCGAACAGACGGTCGTGGAAGCCACTCGTCTGGACAGGAACGTCCACGTCGTCGTACCACCACTGTCGGCCGCGTGGATGGTAGTTTGTCAGGTAGATCGCGTCCTGCCAGATGGCCTCCTCCATCTGGATGTACGCCTCGCTCCGGGCCTGCTGTGCAGCGTCCGTCGGTTCGAGGTTGTTCTGTACCGTCTCCCAGGCGTTTGCCGCCTGTTCGGAGGCGTCCGACGGGTCCTCGCGCCATCGCACGAGATTCCCCTCGTACGGACGGCCGAACTTGAGCATGTCCTGTGGCGAGGGGTACTCCAGCCCGTTACCCAGCGTGTACATGTCGAGGTTCCCGCTCACGGCCTCGTCGATGATGGTGTTGAACGGCGCACGCTCGATCTCGAGGTCGATGTATATCGACTCCGCCTTCGCGCGGATGAGCTCCGCAATCCGCGAGTAGGCGTCGGGGTTCCGGTCGTTGTACAGCGAGAGTGTGATCGACGCCCGGCTGTTCTCCCCGTATCCCGCCTCCTCCATGACGGTCTGTGCCTGACCAACCTGTGCCTCGCGGTACCCGTATGGGAAGTTCTCCTCCGCGTGCTGGTCGTACGCCTCCTTCCCGCCGGGGTACACCGTCGGCGGTGCCTGGTGATACGCCGGTTCACCAACGCCCCTGAACCCCTGTTCGACGAAGTTCTCCTGGTTCACCGCGTAGTTGAGTGCCTGTCGGATCGGTTTCTCGACACGGGAGCAGTCGAAGATGAAATACGCCGTGTACGCCTCGTCCCACGTCATGTAGTTTGCCGTCTCGTCGTTCTCGAGTGGGCCGTACGTACCCACCTTCTGGGACAGCTCTCGTGTCTCGTTGATAGAGACCTTGCTCGGATCGAACCGTGAGTTCGGCACCTGGAAGACGTCGACGTTCCGGTTCATCGCCCGTCGGAAGATGGCGTCGGTGTTCTCGACGACCTGCATCGATATCTGGTCGGGGCCCGGCGCCTCACCGTGGTACCCGTCGACCGCAGAGACAACCACCTCGGTGCCCGTCTCGACCGAATCGATCTCGTACGGTCCCGTTCCAACAGGGTTCTGAGACGAGAACTCCGCGTAGTCCATCTCACCGTCGTACCCCTCGATATCACCGACGACCCCCTCGGGGACTGGACTCAACGAGCCGTAGGCGAACCAGAACAGGGCGTCGTAGAACGGACTCTCGAGTGTCACCTCGAGTGTCCCCTCGTCGACTGCCTCGACCGCGAGACTCCCGGGTTGGTACACCTCCTGTTCCTCGCCATCGACGGTCTCTGTCGTGGTTTCGTGTGCGATCTGGAACCCACCCTCGAGAATCGTCTCCCCCTCCTGGCTGTTGTCCGACGCGGCGAGTCGCTCCCAGGAGTAGACAAAGTCCTGTGCCGTCAGCTGGTCACCGTTGTCGAAGGTCACGTCGTCCCGGAGCGTGAACGTGTACGTCAGCCCGTCGTCCGACACCGAGTAGTCTGTGACGAGCTGTGCTGTCGGCTCGAGACCGCCCTGGGGCAGCGTGAACAGCTCGCTGAACACGTGGTCCGAAACGATCTGCGAGCCGTCACCCTTTATCCGAACCGGATCGAAGTTGGCCGCCTCCGGTATCGAGAGCGAGAGCACGTTCGACCCGTTGGACGTTCCGTTCTCACTGCCGTTCTCGCCACCGTTCTCACTGCCGTTTTCGCTACCGTTCTCGCCACCGTTTCCGCCACCGCTGTCCCCATCGTCGTCGCCACCGAGACACCCGGCGAGGGCGACTGTTGCCACCCCGCCGGCTGATTTCAGAATTGTCCGTCGTGACTGCCCGGTCTGTGAGTCGTTGTCTGGTTCGGACACACCCGGTGGTTATGATGTGGGTAACATAATCTGCACCAAGACGGCAGGATTCCCCGATGCCCAAGAATATATGTATCTGAGTGACTAACTATATATCCCTCTCGGTCACGCTACCGTCACCTACGTACTGGTACCGAGCGTTCCCTCTGCCGATACTCACGAGACCCCCACACTGCACGGGGGGAGTCCTGGTTTCAGCGTCCCCGTCGGTTCAGCGCAGCACGTCGGACGGACTCTCGTACTCGTCCTGGTGACGAACGCACTGACTCTGTCGGGTGGTGTCCTCTCCGACCTGACGGGCGGGTTCGTTGGTTCGGTCACAGACCGAACCGAACTCCTCGGAGAGAAGGTCCGCTCCAGCACCGGGCGAGGAGTGGGCACGCTCCCTTGCGAGTTCGATGGTCTCCTCAACATCGGGGGGTAGGTCCACGTCCGCAAACAGGTCGGCCGTGATCGAATCGACGGTCTGTTCGTCGGAGACAACCCCGACCCGGCGCAGCAGTGACCGCACCACCGGCTCGTCTCTCCGTGCACGCGCCCTGAGGACGTTCCGGAACGTCTCGATTGCCTCCCACGCGTCGGTCGAGAGGTTCTCGGCCGTCTCCGGTCGGACCTTCGCTGGACATCGTGTCGCGAACGGACACCCATCCGGCGGGTATCTGGGATTCGGTGGTGAGCCACGGAGCGACAGACGGTCGAGGTCGGACGGTGCCGGCGTCGAGGAGCCCGGAATCGCGGAGAGCAAGGAGAGCGTGTAGGGGTTGGCGGGTGACTCGAACACGTCCTCTGTCGGGCCGATCTCGAGAATATTCCCCAGATACATCACCGCCACCCGGTCGGTTATATGCCGGACAACGGCCAGGTCGTGTGCGATAAACAGCATCGTGATGTCGAGTCTCTCCTGGAGGTCCTGCAGCAGATTTATCACGCGGGCCTGCACGGAGACGTCCAGCGCGCTCACTGGTTCGTCCAGAACGAGAAACTCCGGTTCCAGGGCGAGCGCCCGGGCGATGCCGATTCGCTGCCGCTGTCCCCCGGAGAACTGGTTCGGGTACCGGTAGAAGTGCTCCTCGAGCAGTCCGACCTGGTCGAGTAACTCGAACACCCGCTCCTCTCGCTCGGTTGGTGTTCCCCAGTCGTGTGCCTCGAGCGGTTCCTTCACGATCTCTCCGACCGTCATCCGGTTGTTCAGGCTCTCTTCGGGGTCCTGAAACACGAACCCGACCGTCCGTTGCCACTCTCTGAGCTCCGACCCGGTCAACTCCGTGACGTCACGGTCGTCTGCTCTCACCGCGCCGTCGGTCGCCGTTTCGAGCCCGGCCAGTGTTCGCCCGAGCGTGGTCTTTCCGCACCCGGACTCACCCACCAGGCCGAGAATCTCGCCCTCTCTGATCTCGAACGAGACCCCATCGACGGCTCGCACCGGCGGCTCCGGGTCGAGAATCGACTGTGTCTCGTAGTAGGTGTGCAGATTCTGGATCTCCAGAAACGGCTCGCTGGTCCGGTGGCGCCCCCCCGTCTCACGACTCCCGGACCGGTCTCGTGTCTCTCCGCCTATCGTGTACTCGTCAGACACATCCGGATGCCGCTGGTCGTGTATGAGACACGCAGCGGTGTGTTCGGCGTCCCCGTCGAGCGACACGTGTTCGGGATGCGTTGTCGAACACGACTCCGTCGCCGCGGGACACCGCGGTGCGAACCGACAGCTCTGTGCGGGCCCTGTCGGGGTGGGGACCTCCCCGCCTATCGTCGGCAGCGACTCCCCCGCCGCTGTCTGGCCGGGAATGCTCTCGAGCAACGCTCGTGTGTACGGGTGCTGGGGGTTGCTGAACAGTTCGTCCGTGGGGGCGCGTTCGACGACCTCTCCGGCGTAGATAACGTTGACACGATCCGCGGTCTCCTCTATGACCCCCATGTCGTGGGTGATAAACAGGATCGCCAGGTCCTCCTCCGCCTGGAGCGTGTCGAGCAGGTCCAGTATCTGTGCCTGTATCGTCACGTCCAGCGCGGTCGTCGGTTCGTCACAGACCAGCAGGTCCGGGTCACACGCGAGGGCGATTGCGATAATCGCCCGCTGTTGCATCCCGCCGGAGAACTGGTGTGGATACTCGTCGACGCGCCGTGGTGCGTCCGGTATCCCGACGGACTCGAGCAGTTCGACCGCGCGTGAGCGCGCATCGGACCCGGTCAACCCCTGGTGGATGCGTAACGCCTCCCGGATCTGATTCCCGACAGTGTATACGGGGTTGATCGAGTTGAGCGGGTCCTGGAACACGATTGCGATATCTCCCCGATGCTCCTGCCACCCGGTCTGGACCAGGTCCTCCCCTTTGAACCTGAGTTCGCCGCCCTCGATACGGCCCGGCGTATCGACGAGTCCGAGAATCGAGCGTGCTGTCACCGACTTGCCCGACCCGGACTCCCCGACCAGCCCGACGGTCTCACCGGGGTAGATGTCGAACGAGACACCGTCGACTGCGTGAATCGTCTCCTTTCCGGTCCGGAAGACGGTCCGAAGGTTGTCGACCTCGAGTAGTGCGTCCGACGATGCCTCCACAGACTCCTGTCTACTCTGTGCCATAGCAGGTCCTCTCGGCCGTGTAGCACGACTGTCCGACCCTCCAGTTCGAGCGAAACACCCCCCTTCCACGTGGTGTCTCTGTCCTGTCAGTCGTCTCTATGTCCATCACGTCAGTTTTCACTCAGTTGGCCGCATCATAAATATTTTGCCGTGCTCGCGTCGGTGTTCGATTGACGGGTACCGAGTCGTGCGGTCAGAGCACAGAGAGCATCATGAGCACCAGACGGAGAAAGGCGAGCACGCCGAACCCCGCGATGGCCGCCCCTGCCAGACGGTGGTGGTCCCCGGAGAGCAGCCTGTGTCCACAGACGATGGCCACAACGCTGAGCACCGGCACCAGCCAGCCGGCGACCGCCGTGAGGCTGCCGAACCCGAGGTAGAGCTGTCCCTCGTCGTTGTGCGCGGCCAGTCTCTGTCGGAGCTGTGTGTCTGCCATGATGGTGGACCCGACGATATCGCCGGCAGGGCGTCTGTGAGTCATAGTTAGCCGGTGGCGGAGATAACAGTTCCGGGGTTGCACAACGACCGCAGGGTCACCAGCGGAGCACGCACTGTCGAGGGCAAGCCGAGCATTTTAATTGGGGCGACCGGCTTGTTTCTACAAGTTCTCGGGTGACCGGCGATGACAGAAAACGAGGAGTCGGCAGGTGTCAGGACACCGATAGTCGCGGTTCTCGGACACGTCGACCACGGAAAGACGAGCCTGCTCGACAAGATTCGCGGCTCGGCAATCAGCGAGGGTGAGTCGGGCGCGATAACACAGCACATCGGCTCGACGGCGGTGCCGCTCTCGGTCGTCTCGGAGATTGCGGGCGACCTAGTCGACCCGACGGACTTCGACCTGCCGGGACTGCTGTACATCGACACACCGGGACATCACTCGTTTTCGACGCTGCGCTCGCGCGGCGGCGCACTCGCGGACATCGCCGTGCTCGTGGTGGATGTCACAGACGGGTTCCAGCCACAGACCCACGAGGCCGTCGACATCCTCAAGCGCACGCAGACCCCGTTCGTGGTGGCCGCGAACAAGATAGACACTGTTCCGGGCTGGAACCCCGTCGCCGACCGCCCCTCGAAGCCGGCGATGGAGTCACAGAGCGACCGCGTCGAGTCTGAGCTTACCGAGCGGCTCTACGAGATAATCGGCCAGCTCTCGGACGAGGGGTTCTCGGCGGATATGTACTGGCGACTCACCGACTTCCAGGCCAACATCGGTGTGGTCCCTGTCTCGGCCGAAACCGGCGAGGGTGTGCCGGACCTGCTGACGGTTCTGATGGGGCTCTCCCAGCGGTATCTCCGCGAGGAGATGACAATCGACGCCGGCGGGCCGGGTGTCGGGACGGTACTCGAGGTAAAGGACACCCGTGGCTTCGGAACGACAATCGACACGGTGGTGTACGACGGGACCGTCCGCACTGACGATACGCTCGTTGTCGGCGGGTTGCCCGAACCGATCGTGACGACGGTCCGGGCGCTTCTCCGGCCAAAGGCGCTCTCCGAGATCCGCGGCGAGGGGGAGTTCGAGCAGGTCGACTCGGTCGCGGCCGCCCAGGGGGTGAAAATAGCCGCACCGGACCTCGACGACGCGATGGCCGGCGCACCCGTCCGGGTCGTCCGTGACCGTCCCGTCGTGGAGGTTGTCTCGGAGGTGGCGGCCGAAATCGCCGAGATTCAGGTCTCGACCGTCGAGGAGGGCATCTCTGTGAAAGCCGACACGCTCGGCAGTCTGGAGGCGCTCGCGAGCACTCTCGCCTCCGAGGGCTCCGAGGACCGGCGCGCAGACGCCCGGGACGACGAGGAGATTCCGGTCATGCACGCCGAGGTTGGCGCAGTCGCGCCGCGGGACGTCCGGATGGCGGCGGCGGCAAACGACCCGCGCCACCAGGCCATCCTCGCGTTCAACGTCGACGTGCTCGACGACGCGCGGGAACTGGCCGAGCAGGAGGACGTCACCCTGTTCGAGCACGACGTCATCTACCGGCTGGTCGAGGGGTACGAGGAACACGTCGCGGCAATCGACGAGGCCCAGCAAGAGCAGATACTCGAAAAGATAACCCGGCCGGCCCGGTTCGAGATTCTGCCCGACCACACGTTCCGCCAGTCTGACCCCGCCGTCGTCGGCGTCGAGGTGCGGGGCGGCCTGCTCCAGCGCAACTCCCGGGTGGTGCGGTTCGACGAGAGCGAGCCCGAGCGGGTCGGCCTGCTCAAGTCCATCCAGGACGAGGGCGAGGACGTCGACGAGGCCCGGACCGGCGAGCGCGTCGCCGTCTCCATCGACGGCCCGACTGTCGGCCGTCAGGTCGTCGAGGGCGACGAACTCTGGGTCGAGATTCCGGAGAAACACGCGAAGATTCTCGAACAGGAGCTCCTCGAGGAACTGTCTGCCGACGAACGGGAGACACTCTCGATGTATCTGGACCGCCACCGCAAGCGCGACCCGTTCTGGGGCAAGTGAAGCCGGAGAGTACGTCCGACGCGGCCGGAGCCCGCACTGCCTGATACGGTCGTTCGTGATTATTTTCCTGGCCACGTCACAGATAGGTCTGTCAGGGCGTGATACACGCAGTTTGTGTCACAAAGGCGGTAAAGAGTCACGAACGACCGTATGACTGGCCGTCCCGCCAGCGGACACCGGGCAAGCGGTTTAATGCCAGGGTGTGCTACTGTCGAGTCAGATGCTCTTTGACCGCGTCGCGGACCTCGACCTCCGCATCGACGGCTACGACCTCGCGCTGCGGGAACGTGAGACCACCAGCGGGTTCACGCGGACGACCACCACCGTCTCCCTGCACGGTGGCGGCCACACCGGCCGGGGTGAGGATGTGACCTACGACAGCGAACCCCACCACAGACTCGTCGACCGGGGTCCGGAGTTTCCGCTGACCGGCACGTACTCGTTTGGTGCCTTCTCGGACCACCTCGACGAGGTCGAGCTCTTTCCGGCGGGCGAACCGGCACAGTCGATATTCCGCAACTACCGGCGGTGGGCCATCGAGAGCGCGGCGCTCGACCTGGCGCTACAACAGGCCGGAACGGACCTGGCGAGCCAGTTCGACCGGGCGTACTCGCCGGTGCGATTTCTCGTGAGCACGCAACTGGCCGAGCCGCCGACCGGCCAGCGCGTGTTCGACTGGCTCGACAGGGACCCGACACTCGAGTTCAAACTCGACCCGACCCCCGAGTGGACGCCGGCACTGGTCGAGCAACTGGCAGAGACCGGTGCGGTCCGCACGCTCGACCTGAAGGGGCTGTACGAGAACACCGAGGTCGATCTGCCGGCGGACCCGGAGCTGTACGAACTGGTGCTCTCGGGGTTTCCGGAGGCGGTTATCGAGGACCCGGACCTGACCGGGGAGACACGCCCGCTGTTCGAGGGCCACGAGCACCGCGTCGCCTGGGACTACCCGATTCGGGGTGTCGGAGCTGTCGACGACCGCCCGTGGCAACCGGACTGGCTGAACATCAAGCCCTCCCGCTTTGGCTCGGTCGAGTCGCTGCTCGATACCGTCGATTACGCGCGCGAGCACGACATCCGGCTGTACGGTGGTGGGCAGTTCGAACTCGGCGTCGGCCGCGGACAGCTCCACGCGCTCGCGTCGCTGTTCTACCCCGAGGGGCCAAACGACATCGCGCCAGGTGGTTACAACGTGCCCGACCCGCCCGCCGACCTGCCGGGCAGTCCGCTCGCCCCGCCGGCCGACCCGGTCGGATTCGGCTGGTGACCGGCCCCCACACACCACGAGCACGGTGGCCGGTCACTCCCCGGACCGGTCGGCGACAACCTCACCGAGTCCGTCGACGGGGCGGTCAGGGTTGCGCTCGTCGAGGGCGGGCGGCGCACCGAGTTGTGCGTCGGTCGTATCGGGGTCGCGCAACTGCGTGCGCCCGCGGTGGACCGCCAGCTCGTCGGCCAGATGCAGGTCGATTGCCTCCAGCAGCGCGTCGGCCTCGAGTGGCTGGCCGAGTCGCTCGAGCTCTGCCACCTCGGCGTCGGGCGGGACGTTGAACGCCCGCTGGGTGATGACCGGCCCCTGGTCGAGGTCGGTCGTCACGTAGTGGGCGGTGACGCCGGCGATGCGGACACCCTCCTCGAGCGCCTGCAGGTACGCCTCCGCGCCCGGGAACGAGGGCAGAAGCGAGGGGTGGACGTTGATGATGCGGCTCTGGTAGCGAAAGACCACGTCGGGGCTGAGAATCCGCATGTACCGCGCCAGTACGAGCAGGTCGGCGTCGTACTCCGCCAGCAGGTCGAGCAGCTGTTCCTCGTCGGGGGTGCCCTTCTCGTCGCCGATATCGTGGAACGGCACCTCGTACTGGCTGGCGAGTGGCTCCAGGTCGGAGTGGTTGCCGATGACCACGCTCACGTCCGCGTCGAGGTCGCCGCTGGCCCAGGCCTCGAAGATGGCCTCCAGGCAGTGTGACTCCTTCGTGACGAGCACCGCAATCTGTCTCGTCTCGCGGTCGGCGGGGAACCGCACCTGCACGTCGACGCCCAGTTCCTCGCCCAGTTCCGCCAGGTCTGCCCGGAGTTTCTCCCGCGTGCAGACCATCTCGGCGGTGTCGACGCGCATCGACATCCGGAACACACCCTCCCGGACGGCCTGGTCGAGGTCCTCGATGTTGATGCCGCGCTCGAACAACAGCGACGTGACGTTGGCGATGAGTCCGGTGTCGTCCTCGCCGACGACGGTTATCTCGGTGAACTCCTGTGTCACGCCGACCACCAGCCCGTTTGCATATCTCGACTGAGGGAACCGGTCAGTCAAAAATCTTCGGCTCGCGGGAAAACCGGCGGCCGACCCCGGCGGTTGAAATACCGCCGCTGCGTACCCCCGGTATGCTCAGAGACGCCGTCGATTCACCGGGTGAGCGCTCGCCCGACCAGTTGCGTGGGGCCTACGACGGGTTGCTCGCGGAGACAGTCAGAGCGGTCGGACCCGACGCGGTCGCCACAGACTCGGCTGTCGACCGGGAGCACCTCGATGCGCTGCTCGCCGGCGAGTCACCGCCGCTCACGCTCCAGAACGCGGCAGCCATCCTCGCCGCCGACGAGGACCGGCCCGACGCCGAGACACTCGCCGCCGAGGCCCGTGACATCCTGCTGCTGGGGATGTCGATGGCCGTACTCGACGTCGAGGCACTCGCCTCGGGCATCGACGACCAGATAGACCCCAAGGAGATACAGCAGAAAGTCGAGGGCCGACAGCCGATGCCCCTCGACGAGTATGCCGTGTTGCACAGCTACATCGAGAGCCAGCGATGAGAGTTGCCATCCTCGGCTGCGGATACGTCGGGCTCGAACTCGGCCGACAGCTCAGCGACGACCACGAGGTGGTCGGCGTCAGACGGTCACCGGAGGGCCTCGACGCCATCGAGGCGGCCGGACTCGAGGCGGTGCAGGCGGACGTGACCGACAGGGACTCGCTGGCGGCCGTCCCGGATGTCGACGCGGTGGTGTTCGCGGCGAGCGCCGGTGGCCGTGGCCCCGGCCCGGCCCGCGAGGTGTACGTCGAGGGCCAGCAGACAGCAATCGAGCAGTTCGCCGGCCGCGAGCAACCGCCCGCCCGCTACGTATACACCTCGAGCACCGGCGTCTACGGCGACCACGGCGGCGACTGGGTCGACGAGCGGACGGAGCCGACGCCGGACTCCGAGCGCGGCGAGGTGCTGCTCGCGGCCGAGCGGGTCGCCCTCGAGGAATCGACCGGGGCGGGCATCGACGGGACAGTCGCGCGGCTGGCGGGCATCTACGGTCCCGACCGGTACCGCATCGAGCGGTACCTCGACAGACCGGTCGTCGAGGGGTACCGCAACATCATCCACCGTGACGACGCCGCCGGCGTGGTAGGTTTCCTCCTCGACGCGGACGTGGCACGCGACGAGGTGGTGCTGGTGGCCGACGACGAACCGACCTCGCGGTGGGCGTTCGCCGACTGGCTCGCCGACGCCTGCGGGCGGGCCGGGCCGGCGAAGTTGACAGTCGAGGAGTACCTCGCCGAGCACGACGTGTCCGCCGCTCGGCGACGACGGCTGACCAGCGACAAGCGCTGCTCGAACGACCGGCTCCGCGAGCTCGGCTACGACCTCCGATATCCGACGTTCCGGGCGGGGTACCGCGAGGCTGTCGAGCGCTACTGTACCGGTGGCGAGTAGCCAACAGCCCGCCGGAATGCCGGGGGCAACCGGCTGCAGTCGGTCGGTTCGTTTCACAATACAGAGCTAACAATATGCATTTATGCCAGCGTCGTGCAAGTTAGGGTTATGTGGGAGTCTGTCCTTGTCGCGGGTGTGGTCGACTGGGCCGAGGACCCGAGTCTCTCCTCGACAGAACTGGCCGTGCTGGCCGGCGTGCTGGCGCTGGCAGTCGCTCTGGTGCTCGGCTACCGGCTCTACGGTTCGTTCCGTCTGAGCCCCGGCGAGCGGTTCGCTCGCGTCGTCGGTTCGCTCGACACCGTTGCGGTGCTGATGCACTCGGACCCCGACCCCGACGCGATGGCCTCGGCCGTCGCCGCCGCGGAGATTGCCGACGAGCGCGACACAGACGCGACAATCTACTACCCGGGCCAGATTCAGCGCGACGAGAACCGCGCGTTCGAGACTGTTCTCAACCTCACCTTCGAACCAATCGAGACTGCGGAGGACATCCCCGAGGAACACGCCGTGCTGGTCGACCACAACACGACGCGGGAACTGAAAAACACCGGACTGCTGGATATCGTCGCGGTTGTCGACCATCACTCCGGCAACGGTAGCGGCAGTCAGTTCACCGACGTCCGGCCGGAACTGGGGGCGTGTGCGAGTATCTTCAGTGAGTACTTCGATGCTCTCGACCGCAGTCCGACCGATGCGTGGGTCGACCCTCACCCCGGTGACGACCAGTCGGAGACAGAACTCACCCGGTTGCGCGACGAGGGGTTGCTCCCGGCCAGCATCGCCACCGGCCTCGTCTACGGCATCCAGACGGACACAAAGAACCTCACGAACGGCTGTATCGCGGCCGACTTCGAGGCTGTCCGGTATCTCTACGACGGCATCGACGACGACAAACTCGACCGGCTAGCAAACCCGGATGTCGACGCGGAGATGCTCGACGTCAAAGCACAGGCGATCAAACGCCGTGACGTCCGGCCACCGTTTGCACTCAGCGATGTCGGTACGGTGTCGAACCTGGAGGCGATTCCACAGGCGGCAACCGAACTCGAACGGCTCGATAGTGTCACCGCCGTGGTCGTGCTGGGTGACAGCGACGGTGTCATCCGTCTCTCCGGACGGTCGGGTGACGACCGGGTTCACATGGGCAAGGTCCTCGATTCGCTCACCGAGAGCATCCCGCTCGCGGGCGGCGGTGGTCACGCCCGCATGGGCGGTGGCCGCGTCCCGATCGAGCACATGAACGGGCTCGGTCCCGGTGAGGGGCTGACCCGCGAGGAGTTCAAACAACAACTGTTCGATGCGATGAACGGCGAACTGTAGCTACTCGGGGACGACACCGTCGCCGGTGATGCGCATCACCGCCTCGCCGTCTGCGAGGTTGGGCGCGTCGACCAGCCGGACGATGCGCTTGTCGGCTTTCGACTTGCGCAGGTAGATGCGGAACGTCGACGTGTGCCCGAGAATGTTCCCCCCGATGGGCTGGGTCGGGTCGCCGAAAAACGAGTCCGGGTTCGAGGCCACCTGGTTGGTCACCAGCACCGCCGTGTTGTTCAGGTCGCCCACCCGCATCAGGTCGTGGAGGTGTTTGTTGAGCTTCTGCTGGCGCTCGGCCAGTTGACCCCGGCCGACGTACTCCGCACGGAAGTGGGCGGTCAGTGAGTCCACACAGAGCAGTCGGACGGGGAACTCGTCGTCCTGGCTCTCGGAGGCGATCTCCTGTGCGGTCTCGGCGAGCAGCACCTGGTGGTTCGAGTTGAACGCCTTTGCCACGTGGATGTTGTCGAGCAGCGCAGTCAGCAGGTCGTCGAGCAGCGCCTCGCTGTCTGCGTCTGCCTCGTCCTCGTCGGCGACCCCGTGTAACACCATCGTCGCCTCGATTGTGTCGTCGTCCAGCCCCCGGACCATATCGTCGATACGCTCCGGACGGAAGGTGTCCTCCGAGTCGATGAAGATGGCGCTCCCCTCCAGCCCGCCGTGTTCGACGGGGAGCTGAACGTTGACCGACAGCTGGTGGGTGACCTGGGACTTGCCCGAGCCGAACTCGCCGTACACCTCGGTGATGGACTGGGTCTCGACACCGCCGCCGAGCAGCTCGTCCACCTCGTCGACCCCCCAGGACAGTTTGCCGATCTCCTCCCGGCGGTCGAGCACCGTCGCGCCGCTCTCGAACCCGCCGATATCCGCCGCCTCGCGGGCCGCACTGATGATATCTGCCGCGCTCGACTCGCCGATATCCGCCGTGTTCGATAGCTCACCCGGACTCGCCACCGCAATCCCCTGGTAGGT